>JAVWBH010000243.1:0-2036 GCA_036649595.1 Bacteroidales bacterium | reverse complement strand
AGTCTGTTGTAATTTTGTCATAATACTCAAGCGATACGTTCAAACGGCTAAAGGCGCTCCAATCCACTCCGATATTGAAGTTTTTCGTCTTTTCCCAGCCCAGACGAGAATTACCCGCACTATTCCAAAAGATTGCGGCTTCGTCACCATACCCGCCACTGAAAGCGTATAGAGCAAGATTCGCATAGAATGTAGGTGGCAAGTTACCATTTGTACCATAAGACGCTCTAATCTTCAAGTCGTTAGCCCAATCTGTTCCGGCAAGGAATCCTTCTGAGCTAAGGCGCCAAGCTCCCGATACGGACCAGAAATTAGCCCAACGATTATCTTTACCCAAACGAGAAGAACCATCACGACGGAAACTTCCAGATAGATAGTATTTATTATCGTAATCATAATTCAAGTTAGCAAGAATGGATTGAATAGAAGCCCCACTCTGGCTACTTCCAACCTTATAAGGCTGACCATTTGATAATTCCGGCAATTTATCCGTAGAATATGCTTTAGCACTTGCTTCTACCACCAATAAGTTTCTGTCTTCAATTTCATAACCAACCAAACCTCTCACATTGTGATGTCCGAAATTATTGATATAATTCAACGTAGTCGATGAGGTAAGCGTTTTATTTGTAAAGTCTGTTCTATAGCCTAAACCGCCAACACTGGCACCATTCACACTACCTGGAGCCCAGAACTCAATTTCTTTGTTATTCATATAATCGTATCCGAAGATCGATTTTGCATTAAATCCTAATGGAAGTGTAACTTCAGCCTCAAAATTGGTCAGGCTTCGCATCATATTTGATTTAAGCGTTTCAGCATTCGAACCGGTGCTCTGACCTAACATCAAATTCGGATTAGAAATTTGAGATGAGAAAGATGCTTTCGGATTATAAGAACCGTCCTCCAATTTATTTTTTGCAGTTGGGTCCATCGAATAAAGAATTGACAAAGGAGAAGATGTACCAAGTCCCTGCTCTTGATCGTTTTGATCACGGAAACCGTTTTGCTCTGTATAGGCAATCATCTGACGTGCACCAATACGCAACCAGTCAAATGCTTTATGATCAATATTCATACGACCTGAAAAACGCTCAAAGTCACTTCCCTTTACCAAACCTTTTGTTTTGTTATAACCAAAACCGGTATAAAAACGAGTCTTATCACTACCACCACTGATGGATATCTGATGATCGGTAATCATCCCTTTGCGATAAACCTCTTTTTTCCAATCCGTATCGATATCTGATCCGGCATTCCAAAAATATAGGCCTACAAAATCAGAACCCAACTGTTCGGCTGTCGTAAATGGTTTACCCATCAATTGCTCATAACGCGCGGCAGCACCTGTAGGATTTACGATGGCATAGTTCTTAAAACCCTCATAATAATACTCCTGAGCCTCTTTTGCGTTCATCGGAGTATACTGGTCTTTTACAGCCATATCCGTCCAACCGGACTCCATATTATAGGTAACTTTTGTTTTACCTGATTTCCCCTGCTTTGTTGTAATCAAAATTACACCATTTGCAGCACGAGAACCGTATAACGACGCAGCGGCAGCATCTTTCAATACTGTCATATTCTCAATATCGTCCGGATTAATCGAATTCAGAATAGACTGAGAGCGCAAACCCGAACTATTGTTATCCTTGTCATTCATTACAGGAACTCCATCAATTACATAGAGCGGACTTGTCGATGCACTGATTGAACTGATACCACGGATTACAACATCCTGATCAGAACCGGCATCTCCGGTAGAACCACCGACACGTACCCCTGCGATTTTACCAGACATTGATTTAACAAGCGATTCTTTTTGAGAAGAAACCGCATCTGATTTTAAGACCGAAGCCGATCCCGTAAAAGATGCTTTCTTAGTTGTACCATAAGCGACAACGATTACTTCATCCAAATCTTCCGAAGCAGACTCCAATACGATTCGCAAATTAGGCTTAACTCCCACTTCTTGAGTTTTCATACCCACATACGAAACAGTCAAAAGTTTCGCCGATGTTGGCACATCCAACGAA
>JAVWBH010000242.1:0-4688 GCA_036649595.1 Bacteroidales bacterium | reverse complement strand
TGACGGAGGTACGGCCGAGGCGAATTGCCCGTGGGGTAGTGCCCAACCAAAAGTAAATTCATGGGAAAGTCGCGAAAACCTTTTGAATAAGGCCATTCCTTCTGAATTTTTGTGCAAAGATATGTTTGGAGATAAGGGTAGAGTAAGTTCGTTTTCAGGTAGTTCGGATGACCCGCGTATGGAAATGCTGATGGCTCCGCGCGAAGGTGTAAAGGGTACGGCTGATCCGAATAAGAAATACCGTTATTTAAAGAATAATATTGGCATGGATGTTTCGTATAAAGAAGAAAAGAATTATCCAGACTTATATGTTTCGCCATTTACCCAGAATAACGGGTATGTACCGCTGATGATGACAGAGGAGCTATTATTTATGAAAGCAGAAGCGCTGTATTGGAAGGGTGATAAAACTGCCGCGTATGAAGTGACAAAAGAGGCTGTGCGGATGAATCTGGACCGGTTGGCACCTGCCGTAAGTGATAAGGTTAACTTGAATCCCGCGGTTTATCAAAAACTGGCAAACGAATATATGACTAATGCAAAGCTGACAGCGAAATATCTTCCGGAAGCGAATTTCAACATCGGTCATCTGATGCGTCAAAAATATATTGCTATGATGTATCAGCCGGAGCAGTGGACTGATATGCGGCGATATAACTACAGTAGTACTAAAAACGGCATTACTTATGACGGAGTTGCCGTGTATCCTACATTGCGACGTCCTTTTAATCTCTATGAACCTTATTGGATGAAGAAAGATGATCAGAATAATGTAAAGGAAGAATGGCTGCAACGATTGAATTATGACCCGGAGACAGAAGAAAAATATAATGTGGCGGAATTGAAACGTCTGGGAGCTTATAAAAATCCGGAATGGTTGAAAAAACCAATGGTCTGGGCGATTTATAACAAAGCCCATCAATAATTATTTCATCTTAATGATACGATCCATGAAATCAAAATTATTTATATACAGCATATCAGGTATAACATTATTCGGACTTCATTCATGTAATGAAAACGATTTGTTCAGAGATATCACGATCATAGGTCATCAGGGACCGCAGGTATATTGGGAGTTGCCGTCCTTAAGTGCCGGGGCGGGGGATAGTGTTCTTTTTAGAGCGCAATACTACGGGTTTGATAAAAAGATCAAAGAGTTACAGGTTTGGTATGATACCCGCGAAAAAATAGAGATGCAGGCAAGTTGTCCTTTGGTTACTACTTTTTCATATAATCTGGCTATTAATATGTCTGATTTGGTACGGCAGGATATGCTTATCGCAACCTATCCTCATCAGGATCAGAATTGGAATCCGGACTTATCGGCTTTTGTTCTGAACGAAAAATTCCCGACAAGCCGAACACTTCGTACCATAGAATGGAAAGAAGTAAAGGATTTTGATCAGAAAAAATTCGATCAGTTATTTCCGGATACATTCATGACCAGTTTCCGCTCTAATTTGTATCTGCGGCTGAAAGTCCCTGATTTGCGGAAAATATTGGTATCGACAGAAAAAATGACGGCGGAAGAGTTTCGCGGATATACCGAATATGAAATTGATGAGAATAGTAATGATACGATCTGGAAACTATTACCGGGTATCGAGCCCTTCATGAAGACGAAATATGATGAAGTTACATTTCCTGAATTAATTTATAATTCAACAAATCAAGTGTATGCGATCGAATATTCGAAGTCTTATGATCTGTCTGCTAAATTTAAAGCGGTAGATGAGAATGGAATCTCGGGTATAAGTGAATTTAAAGTTGTAGAGTTACGTTGATTATTCTTTAAAAACAAACGATACAAATTATGAAACCATTAAAATATATTTATTTATCCGCCCTTTTGATCGCCTCCTACGGATGTAGCGATAATTTGGAAATAGTTGATTTTCAGGGGGATAAAGTTGCTTTTTCATATCAGGTAACCGGAGATTATTCGGAGGATTTCTATATTGGTTCTACCATTCAATTTTCGAATATTTCAGAAGCATCCGGTGCGTGTGTGTGGGATTTTGGCGATGGGCAGACCTCTACCGAAATGAATCCTCAGCATAAGTTTCAGAAATCCGGAACGTATAAAGTTTCGTTGACAATAGAAGGAGAGGGAAAGCGGGAACGGAACTTGCTGATTAGTGATATTTTTCCGGTATTGAGTGTAGATTGTTCTGATCCTGTTTGCGAAGTACTTGCTTCGCAGGTTGAACTGGATGTTTTTTTACCGAATCCGGAAGAGTTGAAAGTTGATTATGAATGGGTTTTTCCGGAAGGGACCTTAAATGCCGATGGGCAGGAGATGATAAGCTATAAAGGCGAAAATCCGGGAAAGCTTACTTTTACGAATATTGGCTCGCAAAAAATAGTCTTAAAAACAAAGCTAAACGACCGTCCGCTTGAGGAAGGATTTGTAAATGTTCAGGTGGGCTATAATAAGGATGTCAAAACGATTTATTATGCTGTTGCAAACGGAAATTTGATGGCGTATAAACTGATAAACGATGCTCCGGCAAATATGAAAATAAAGCCTTTCGACCTGGGCATAAAATCGGGCAGTACGCCGATGAATCTATTGTGTGATGATTCGCTGGTATATATTCTGGATGCCGGAAAACAGATGAAATATATCGATGATACCGATGGTACGATGGGGGACGGAAAACTATCAGTCGTATCGAAAGATGGAAAGACGGTAGAAACCTTGTTTACAAATGACGGCGGCCATGCTTACAATGATCCGTTTTACGGATATCTGGATAAAACGACTCGTTCGATTTATGTTGCTGACAGAAATACAGGTATATCACGATTTTCGGCGGATGACCGGAATCTGCAGATGAACCGGGAAAAATACGGATACTTCGTACAGAATAATCGATTACTATATTACAATGTTGGATATCAATATGGGGCTATTAATGCTTGTTTCACGAAAGCTGCCGGGGTTTGGTATTGGTGTAAAACGTTTAACGGCACAGGAGTTTTCCGATTCAAAGATACGGATATTCAAACCGCAGAAGTGAAACAGGGAGTTGCAGATAAACCATATCCGGTATTGTTGTCGGGTTGTTATGTAAAATCAATAGCGATAGACGATAAAAACGAATTGGCATATTTCGTGATCCGTGTCGGGTCTGGGCCGACTCCGGGATTATATGTCACCAAGTTGAGCACATTTGAAGGACTAAAATCGGTAAATGATGTCGTAGCAGCCGAAAAGGCGGGTAGTTGTATCCTTGTGGCTAATTTTGAATCGGATGACCTGGGATCATCGGGCGAATATATTGATGTATGCCAAATGACCCTTGACTCAGAAACCGGAGCTGTTTATTTTGGATATCGTGCCGGTACAAATTCTACATACGCCTCCGGGTTATATAAATGTCTGGTAAAAAATCCGGGTACGTTAAGTAAAGGCAATATAACCTTTGAACCGGTGATTACCGGGGTTCAGATTTTCGGGGTAACAATCAATAACAACAAGTCGAAATTATTTTGATAGAAGTACAAATAAAACCGCCCTCACTCTCCCAAAGTGAAGATACCGTACAGAAGGTATATAAATGGCGGATTTGGCTTTGGTGTTAAAAATAAGCTATATATAGATGAAAAATAATATTACTCTGTTTATTTGTCTGCTGATTAGTGTAGCATGTTTTGCTCAGTCGCCAAAGCGAGAGCAGCGTGCTACCTGGGTTGCAACGGTTTTTAGAATTGACTGGCCAAGTACAGTTATTTCTTCACCCGGAAATAGTTCGGATATTAAGCTCCAAAAGAAGCGTTTGGTAGAGATTCTGGATTCACTTTCATCCGGTAATATGAATGCGATCTATTTCCAGATCCGGAGTCAGTGTGACGCGATATATAATTCGGCATATGAGCCGTGGTCGTCTGATTTTGTAGCGACGCGGGGAATGGATCCGGGATATGATCCTTTTGAATTTCTGATCGAGGAAGGACATAAAAGAGGCATTGAGGTACATGCGTGGCTTAATCCCTATCGTTTTGAATCGGCAGCCGGAAAATGGGAAGGACAGATCGGCGATTATCGGAAATCAAATCCGGATTGGGTGTTAGAAGTAAAGAATCAGACGATTCTTAATCCGGGTATTCCGGAAGTACGTCAGCGAATAACGGATATTGTAGAAGATATCCTGCTCAAATATGATCTCGACGGCATTATGTTTGATGATTATTTTTATCTGTCCGGCATATCAGACGAGGATAAAAAAGAGCAAATCAAATATAATACGACCGGATTGAGTGTAGAAGATTGGCGCAGGCAGAATGTGAATAAAATGATTGCTCAGGTGTATCATAAAATTCAGGATTTAAAGCCTTTTGTGAAATTCGGAGTAGGGCCTGCAGGTATCTGGGGCGGCCCCAAGAGTGCAGCCGACGCATATGGCGTGACAAATCCGGCAGGGATTGGCAGCGGATTCGCTTATAATAAGATTTTCTGTGATCCGCTCGCTTGGTTACATGAAAAAACGATCGATTATATTTCACCACAGATCTACTGGACTATCGGTTCGGCCGGAACAGATTATGATATATTGAGTAAATGGTGGTCGGAGGTATCTAATAAATTCAACCGGAACTTTTACTCAAGCCATTCTCTATCGGCTATGGATCCGAAGCCGGCACCCGGACGCCGATTTACGGTAAATGGTATATCTGTTGAA
>JAVWBH010000241.1:0-4695 GCA_036649595.1 Bacteroidales bacterium | reverse complement strand
TGGTTTAATATTCCCGACGGGTCGCAGATGACCTCTTTCCGTACTGTACCTCAATATGACCCTTATACTTCAGACTTGGATTTCACTGTAGCCGTAGATGGTTGGTTCGTTTCTGTCATGCCTGACCTAAACCAACGTAACCGCCATGTGGCGCAATATCTGATCCAAAATAGCATCTGGTGGATTGAGTATGCCGGTATCGATGGGATACGCCAGGATACGTATCCGTATGCCGATTTTGATATGATGGCCAATTGGTGTAAAGCCGTTGAGGCCGAATATCCCGATTTTAATATTGTAGGTGAAACCTGGTTGAATAATAATGTAGGTGTATCTTTCTGGCAAAAAGACAGTAAATTGGCCTATCCTAAAAATTCAGAACTAAAAACGGTTATGGATTTCCCGCTTTATGGAATAACTGATACGGCTTTTGATGAGGAAACCGGAGAATGGAACGGCGGTTTTATGCGTATCCACGATTATTTATCACAAGATATGGTATATGCGGATCCTGCAAATCTGTTGATTTTCCTTGATAATCATGATACATCCCGCTTCTTTAAAACGGAAGAGCAACGTGCAGACTTTAACCGTTATAAACAGGCGCTCACTTTCTTATTGACGACCCGTGGTATTCCGCAAATATACTATGGTACGGAGTGGCTTATGGCAGGCGATAAAGGAAAAGGCGACGGCTTGGTGCGTATGGATTTTCCTGGTGGATGGCCGGATGACGCTGTTAATAAATTTTCTGCTCAGGGAAGAACGGAACAGGAAAACCGGGCTTTTGATTTCACCCGTAAATTATTGAACTGGCGAAAAGGAAACGAAGTGGTTTCGAAAGGTACTTTAAAACATTTTACTCCATATCAAGGGGTATACGTATATGAGCGCAAATTAGGCAACCGCTCGGTAGTTGCCATCTTCAACGGTACATCAGATATTAAGTCCGTTGATCTTTCTCGTTATCGCGAAATGATTCCTGCGCGTGAAGCGTCGGATGTAATCACAGGCGTTTCTGTCGATTTGTCGGCAAAATCGTTTGAGATTGGTGCAAAAGAGGTTCTTCTGTTCGAATTCTGATCATTATTAAATGCTTATTGATTAATTGCTTGTTTTTTATTTAGAGGTGGCCCGTAGGGCCGATATAAGAAAGCCTCCGGCCGAAATATTCGGACCGGAGGCTTTCCTTTTATTGTTGATAACTTTGTTTAAAACTTGCGGAATCCCATCAACTCACGTACTTCACGCAGTGTTTTCGCTGAACTTTCGCGTGCTCTTTCTGCACCCATTGCAGCTACTTTACGCAGGTATTCATCGTCTTTGATAATTTCGTTATAGCGTTCACGAATCGGAGCTGTTACTTGCAGAATATCCGATGCCAGTTGTTTTTTAAGATCACCGTAACGGATTTCACATTTATTATAAAGCGTATCGAAATGTTCCACTACATCCGGAGCAGACACTACACGCATCAGGGTAAACAGGTTTTCAATTACTTCCGGTTTTGTCTGATTCATTTCGGTCGGTCCCTGATCTGTAACGGCACGCATCACTTTTTTAGTCAGCGTTTTATCATCGTCGTTTAGGTAGATACAATTTCCTTCTGATTTTCCCATTTTACCAGATCCGTCCAGACCAGGTATTTTAATCGGCTCACCGCTGAATTTATAAGCCTCAGGTTCCGGGAACAATTCGACACCATAGATCGTATTGAAGCGGCGCGCATATTTACGAGTCATTTCCAAATGCTGTAACTGGTCTTTTCCTACCGGTACCAGATTAGCCTTGTGTTGCAGAATGTCGGCAGCCATCAATACCGGGTAAGTCAGCAATCCCGCATTTACATTCTCTGGCTGTTTGCGGATTTTGTCTTTGAATGAAACCGTACGTTCCAACTCGCCTACATAAGCATGCATATTCATCAACGTATAAAGCTCACATACTTCAGGCACGTCGCTCTGAATGTAAATTGATGATTTTTCCGGGTCCAGGCCAGCCGCCAGGTATTCTGCCAAAATACTTCTCACGTTTGGATGAAGCTGAGCCGGGTCGGGATGCGTTGTCAAAGAATGATAATCAGCGATAAAAAAATAGCATTCATAATCATTCTGCATATTGATGAAGTTGCGCAACGCTCCGTAATAGTTACCCAAGTGCAGATTTCCTGTTGAGCGGATACCGCTCACTACGATTTCTTTCATTATAGTGTGGTTTAATTTTGTTTTTGCTGTTCAAGATGCAAAAATAGAAATTTCCTGCAAACTAAATGCTTAACAGGATGAGGGAATGCAGGGATACCGTTTCGAAAATAAGAAAACCTTTTTTAGCTCTTTGCTACCTTCTGAGAAACAGACAATCTGCCGGCAGGAAACAAAATGAAAAATTAATACAACTTATTTAAAAACACTTCCGTATAACCCGTGTAATATCTAAAAAAACATGTATTTTTCGGCTGTCGATAAAATAATAATATTCTAATTCCGGCACACTATGTTTTTATTCGCATTATCAGAATTGGCTTTTCCGATCGAAAATCCTGTAATCAAGTTTTTGATTATTTTGTCCATTATTTTATTTGCCCCACTTATCCTGAATAAACTCCGGATTCCTCACATCCTCGGTCTGATTGTCGCGGGTGCAATTATCGGTCCCAACGGCTTTAACCTGATTTTGCGCGATAGTAGTATTATCCTTTCCGGAACAGCCGGCTTGCTTTATATCATGTTCCTAGCCGGTCTGGAAATAGATCTCAACGATTTCAAAAAGAATAGTAAAAAGAGTCTGCTCTTTGGGATGTATACATTTTTAATCCCGATGACATTAGGTATTTTTACCGGCTTATATATTCTCAAATTCTCAATGATCACGTCCGTTTTGCTGGCAAGTATGTTTGCTTCGCATACCCTTATATCGTATCCGATTATCACGAAACTGGGCATTACCCGAAATAGGGCTGTAACGGTAACAGTAGGGGGGACGATGATTACCGATACGTTGGCACTTCTTGTGCTGGCTGTTATCGTGGGCATGACCCAGGGTACTGTCGATTCTGCCTTCTGGATACGTTTAATCATATCCATGTTTATCTTCGGAGGTATTGTATTGGGTATATTTCCTTTGATAGCGCGGTTTTTCTTTAAACATTGTTCTGACAGTATCTCCCAGTATATATTCGTCCTGTTCATGGTTTTTCTTGGAGCTGTTCTGGCCGAAATGGCCGGAATTGAGGCAATTATCGGAGCATTTCTTTCCGGGTTGGCGCTCAACCGGCTCATCCCGCATTCCTCTCCGTTAATGAATAGGATTGAGTTTATCGGAAATGCCATTTTTATCCCGTTCTTTCTGATAGGAGTAGGGATGCTTGTTAACTACCGGGTCTTTCTTTCTGATACAAATACGATCTTTGTTGCTTTTATCATGACTTGTGTGGCTACGATATCTAAATATCTGGCAGCTTTATTTGCTCAAAAAAGTTTTGGTTATAACAAAGATGAGCGATCCATTATTTTTGGGTTGAGCAACGCCCAGGCTGCCGCTACGCTGGCAGCCGTATTAGTCGGGTTTAATATTATTCTGGGTTATAATCCAGATGGCACACCCATTCGCCTGTTGAATGAGAGTGTGCTCAATGGTACTATCATCATGATTTTCGTGACCTGTACAATTGCCACATTTGCAGCACAGCGCGGGGCCTATAATCTGACAACCAAAGACGAATACCGGTTTGCAAGATCCACGAAAATGAACTTTGATAAAATCCTTATCCCGATCAGCAACCCGAAAAGCGTTGAAGAATTGATATCACTTGGTAATGCATTAAGCTATTCATCCAATATCGACTCCATGTATGTCGCTAATATCATAGATAATACCAAAGAAGAAGAAAAGCAGTTGGAGCTGGCTAACAAAATATTCGACAACGCGAAGATGTATGCCGCCGCCACTGATCATCAGATCAACTCTCTGTTGCGATATGACATTAGTTCTACCAATGGTATATTGGGTTTGATTAAAGAAAATAAGATAAACGATCTGATTCTCGGTATGAATACCGATCAGTTTCTGCATAAATCGACATTAGGAATGCTTATCGATAAGATTATACTGAATAGCAACGTAAGTTCTTACATCTATAAATCTTATCAACCTCTTTCTACTATCAGCCGGTATATTATCGTAATCCCGGCAAAAGCGGAAGAAGAGCTTGGTTTTCTGTTTTGGCTAAAACGAATTTGGGCTTTGATACGCAATACCGGTACGACCCTCGTGGTTTATTCGAGCGACGCTACCCGGGAAGCCATGTGCAGATTCAATGAAGACAGCCCGATCAGCATAGAATTCCATACCTTAAATTCGTACGATGATCTTTTGATCATCGCCAAAGAGGTGCGAAAAGAAGATGGACTGATTTTTATTATGAGCCGGAAACACAATATATCCTATTCGGAGAATATGGAAAAAGTACCCCATTACATTGATACCTATTTTAGTAATCATAATTTTATCCTTCTATATCCAATGCAGCAAAATGCCTTTCTGGGAGAAGTCAATGAATTTGTGAATAAATCAAATGTATCTACTGTGAATAAGCTGGATGATTTTACCGGCTATATTTTCAAAAAAGTAAAACCAAATAAGGAAGAATAAGTTTTTCGATTACTCTTCTTTAGTCCATTGTGAATCAAACCATGC
>JAVWBH010000240.1:0-4701 GCA_036649595.1 Bacteroidales bacterium | reverse complement strand
TTTTACCAGTAATTTCATAAACCGTATGGATATTATTAATTTAAACAATCGCCCTGATGGATAAAAATACCACCAGAGCGATTACCTAGAGAGATAATTTAATATTTCAGTCTTTTATAACCACTTTTTGTACCTGACGTCCGATCTTAACCAGGTAATAGCCCTTTGCCAGTGAATTAAAAACAACCGTAGAATCTACTTTTTCTTTCTTTGACAACAGTCTTCCTGAAATCTCATATAAAGCAACATCTTCCTTGTTTGCATTCCGTACATAAATATCTGATCCTTCTACAGAAATGATTGCTTTATCCGCCGGTTTCAGCGGATCGATACTTGTAGCTTCCGGATCTGACAACGTAAAATAAACCGGAGCACCTTCTTCGAGTACCAAATCAACCCGGGTTGTTCCATCTTCCTGATCTGTTACTGTAATCTGATCCGAACTACTAACGAAGTTAAGCTTTTTATTCAAGACTAAGGAAACACTCGTCGGCGTAGCCGTCCAGCCATAAACCGGATGATTTTCCGGGCGAAGGTTAGGATTAGCAATCGCAAATGAAACCGTTCCTTTTTTAAGATCCGCTTTTTCCATCAGAAGCATCTCTGCTGTCGTTGATTTTAACATCCCGTAATTTAGTTTTTCTACGGGGCCAAAACAAGTATACGCCATTATTCCGGCAGGTTTATAAAACAAAGCATGCACATTTTCAGTTTTTGCTTTCACCTCATAAATCTCACCATTTGCCAACTGACTACTTTTCGCCTTCATTGAAGCGGCATCGATACCCGGCATTACCACAAACTCATATGACTTACCGTTTGGTTTTACGCCATGGTCAATATAAGCTTTCGCAGCTACTACTGTTTTCGGATTATCCAAATTACTACCAGTTTCATTCGGAGAGCTCTGTTCACCATGCTTAATAATCAACGGATCATTTCCGGCAGGTATAAAGTAGCCGGTTCCCTGAGGTGTTACCAACCACACATTTTCTGACATTTCTTTTACCTGAGGCTGAGCTCCTGCTTCCATAACCTGGTCGTTTACAATCAGGTTGCCCGACAGATCACAATCAACTCCCTGAAATAAGTTCGTTGCCGTAATCATATCGTTCCCATAATTTCCGAAAGAAGAAATCGCATTTCCCAAACTGATCAGTAAGCCGTCAAAAGCATATACCGATTTCTTAAAAGACAGGTTCGTTGGCGTAAATCGTTGCGATCCCCAGCTGTCACCCTGATCAAATTCGGCACCAAACATACCACAATCGCCCCAAGAAAGAGCTCCTGCAAAGTTTGTAGTTTTTGCATATTGGTCAAAGCGAGAAGTAAGATCCCGGTTTGGCATCATCTCTGCCCAAGAGGTATAATGTACAGTCGTCGATCCCGGTTCTACATTCCAATCCCAGCCGCCGGTTTCTTCAGTCGTGCTGTTATTCGCATCTTTAGCAGGAAATCCAGAACGTTCCTGAGGTCCTTCATACATTACTTCAAGTGTCCCATGCGCTTGGTATCGCCCGAAGCGGTTGGTTTTACTATAAATTTCCCCACCCCAAAATTTAGTTGTAGGACATCGCATTGTAGCAACCCAGTCATTCTTCCGGTATACACCGGCTGGGCTGTAGTTAAACTGATAAAATCCCTGCATATCGGCCGGAGCTACTTCATAAAGGGTTTCTTTTGTGAAAGCGTTATATTGTGCGGCCAAATCCCGGTCAATCTCCATCTTCTTAATATCTCCCCCTATTACAATAAGATCCTGAAGGATTTGCTTCGTATAAGGCAATTGCGGACCGCCTACCAACGGGTGACGGCCGGCAAGGCTATTTGCTGTCATGAAAGTATTATTTTCAGATGCAGTTGCCTGAATAAACGTGGCAACGACAGCTTTCTTTACACGTTCATAAGAAGCCTCATCCACTTGAAATACGGTTCCTACCAAATTATACAGTGTATTAACCCATGTAGTATAAGCATACATATAATTATTGTAATGCGTATTATGGTGAAAGCCGGTACCATCCGGTTTCAGAATATCTTTAGAACCCGGCGAATATTCGGAAGCATTCTCCAAAAATACCTTCAATGCTTTCAAATCAGTTACCGCATCTTGTGGATTCACACGATAGGCAGCACACGTAAACAGGTTTTCCGGATAATTATAAATATAATCCGAGCTCAATGTCGAATGCAGATATTCATAATCCGCATAAGCCAGATTGAATTCGAGAATCCATTTTACTGCTTTAATCATCTCTTCCCGTTGCTCATCCGTATAGATATCCATGGCATTAAGGAATCCGGCCGGGAGATTCCGCACCGTATTGTAATCACTATATACAAACGGAGCGGTAGAATAAAGTACACCCTGATCAAGCAATAGATCAATCCAGTCATTAAACAAGTTCTTACTCGTATTATTGGTTTTAGCACTTGCTCCAAGAATTTCCACTTTCTGCGAAATTTCCAGCAGTTTGGCTGAAGACCTCTCTTTCGACGAAGGGTAAGCAGGTCCTACGATCGTACCGTCGTCATTGCGATGCATATTCATTGCTTTCAGTTCTGATACAATCTGACGAAGCGCACCTGTATTTGGAGTTGCCGTGCGTTTGTATTTATCTCGTAACAATGCCATTCCCTCTAATTCTTCAGGAGTAGCCGGTTGTACGGCTTCTTCTCTTCTCATAGCGTATACCTTCAGCAAGGCAGCACTCTTTGGTTCCAGCCATTCCAGGTCCTCTACTAAAAAATCCGAATAATAACGGGTAGATTCTATCGGCGCAGATAAGTTTACATCATCTATATAGATTTTCTGACCCCGATCTGTATTCGTCGTTTTATATACAAAACGAACGTTCGATATTTTTGCATTATCTGAATTCTGATACTCATTATACGGGCGGTTAAACTCTCTCCAACCTTTAAAATTCATCAAGAGATGCGCAGTCTTCACAACAGCCCCTTGGGCATTTAGAAACTCTACATTTACGGTATTGCCGGTTATTTCACTACTCCTTATCTGAAAGAATGCAGCATTTGCCCCTGCAGCCTCAAATTCCTTAAACGACACTGTCAATGATGCGTCTGCTACAGCATCCCATTCCAACGATTTTACACCTTCTTTAAAATGTGCGTTTGATAAAGCGATAGCTCCTTTCGTCGATTTCCATTGAGAAGGAATAACATCTTCTTCAAAATTAAAAGTGACAACAGCAGGTTCTTCCGGCAAAGTCAGATCTTTTATCTTTTCAATTTTAACATTGTCAAAATAAATGGTTTCATTATCCACATCTCCCAGAAAAACAATACTGAAATCGGTAAGGTCTTCTTGAGTTGCTTTCTGAGCATCTGCAACTGTCCATTTATACATACTCGTACTTACCAGCGTTGTATTGAAATCTACGGTATAATCCGCCCAGTTTTTTGTCAACGAAAACGTATTATAACTACCATACCATTGAGCCGCGGGATCTGTCGGACGTCCCGTTTCTTTTACAAACCACCGGTTCGCGTCGCCCGTTTCATTAGTCAGCCGCAAATAGGTTTTTATTTTTCCGGCATTATCCGTACGTCCGCGGAATGACAACCGGTAAATACCCGGATCCAGATTTGTCTTTATTCTCTGTGCGATGAAACCGGTATAAAAAGAATACGGTTTCCCGGTAAAAGAAACAACTTTACCTTGTGCAGGATCATCCTTGAGTTCATAAGATATGTTTTGCTTCGACTCGAACGGCTGATCAACATAAGAGGTCCAGAGATTATATAACAAAGGTTTGTCTTTCTCTACAAAAAGATTTGATAAATCAGCCTGATCAAAGCCGGCATCATGCACCAGGTTTACAGCCGGAGCCGGCTCTTCACCACCCGACAAATCTTCGATCATTTCGAATGATACGTCATCCATTTGGAATGAAGTATTTGCCACATCATTTTGGAAGGTAATCACAAAGTTCTTCAAATCCTCATCCATAACATCCTGTACATCTTTCCATGCCCATTGGTACATCGTCGTGCCGATCAGAGTGAGATCGAAATCGACACTATAGGTATTCCAATTCTGAGCAATCGGGAATGTTTGCCAGGACCCATACCATTTAGCTTCCGGATCTGTCGGTTTCTGATTATTTCGGACAAAATAACGACCCAGGATCTCTCCTGCCGCATCCGTTGTCTGGATAAATACTTTAGCTTTCCCGCCATTATCTGATTTAGCCTTAAAGCTAAGACGATAAATTCCTTTCTTAGCCGTTAAATCCAACCGTAAGCCCAAACAGGTTTTAAAATAAGATCCCGGTTTACCTGACAACTGAACTACATTTCCTTGTTCTGGTTCAGAGGCCAGTTCTATGGCAACATTGCTATCAGACAGATCAATGTGTTTCATCCATTGATTTAAAACATACGGTTTCTTTTTTAATGCATCCGGCAACGTAGTCTGATCGAATCCGGGATCAGGAATTAAGTTTTCAGATAACATTTCTTTGAGAAAACCGATCTTATTGGTAGCCAGCAGCTGCCAAACGCTTACCAAAGAACAGAGCCCCAGTAAGGTTAAAAAAGTAAATGATTTTTTCATGGTAAAATGGTAAATATGAATTTATATTACAAAAATTGAGGTGGGACGGGTACCAAAAATAAAATAGCGTTCCCCTTACTCATTTTTATATCGTCCTACAGGGGGATGCAAACAGGGTATAG
>JAVWBH010000239.1:291-4732 GCA_036649595.1 Bacteroidales bacterium | reverse complement strand
CTTGTTTTTATTGCAAATTATTTTATTTTTGCATAAGACTAAAAATATATAAAAACACACTTCAGATCTTTGCTGTCTGACTTATTCCGTATTACTCACAATTAATCGCTTATTATCATGGAAATAACAGAACTATTTGAATTTTATTTTTCTCAATTTCAAGACATTGCATTAGCTGAAGAAAACTTCAGAGAAAATATGCAGCAAGACCCTGAATTGAAAAAGCATTATAAAGAATGGTGTGATGAAATGGGATATACCGAACGAAAAGGGTTTAAATCTTATTTCATGAACAAAAGCGATTCTGAAAACTTTTGGGAAGCAATGTACCCGAATCGGGAAGAGCTCGAAGAATATGATTTTGACACGAAATAAAATATTCTGAAAGCGAAGCAATACAATATAGCGGGGGATTTTGATGATATCCGGAGAGGTACCGTAATTTCAATCATCCGTTTTTCTGAACGGAATAAACTACTTTGTTTTCAAAAAAAAAGGGATATAAACTATTAACCTTTTAAATTGTTTAATTAAAGACATAATCAGATAAAGTCATCTTTTTTTATTTCGAAAAAATGTATTTTTATCGCCCTTTTTATAAACAAATAAAACAAACAATATGCAAGCTCAAATAGCTCCGGATATCTATTATACAGGCGTTAACGAACGTACATTGAAAAATTTCGAATCGATCTGGCCGATTCCTTATGGAGTATCTTACAACTCTTATTTAATAATTGACGAAAAAGTTGTTTTGATCGATGCTTCCGAACAAAGCATGCATGCACAGCATGCCATGAAGATTCAGGAAATTCTGGGCGACCGGGAGA
Organism: Bacteroidales bacterium; assembly: GCA_036649595.1. Taxonomy (GTDB): domain Bacteria; phylum Bacteroidota; class Bacteroidia; order Bacteroidales; family JAUNSR01; genus JAUNSR01. The sequence goes on along the minus strand of JAVWBH010000239.1, from coordinate 3,902 downwards.
TCGACTACCTGATCATTAACCATATGGAACCCGACCATTCGGGAGCCATTCGCGATTTACTGCGCATTTATCCAAAGATGACCCTGTTGGGAAATTCAAAAACGCTCGCCATGGTACAGGGATTTTATGATATCAATCCGTCTGTACTCGAAATAAAAGATCAGGATGTATTGGATACAGGTAATCACAAACTCCGCTTTTATCTTACACCGATGGTACACTGGCCTGAGACCATGATGACGTATGACGAAACAACCCAAACTCTATTCTCGGGAGATGCATTCGGTTGTTACGGAGCGCTAAACGGAGCGGTACTGGATATCGATATGGAGCTAGACCTGTATTGGACAGAGATGAGACGTTATTACGCCACGATCGTGGGTAAATATGCCGTACCCGTACAAAATGCGTTGAAAAAATTAGGCAATCTGCCTATCTCCCTGCTTTGCTCGACACACGGCCCGGTTTGGAAAAAATATATTCATGAAGCGATAAACTACTACAATCAATACAGCAAATACGAATCTGGCCCGGGTGTTGTTATCGCCTACGGAAGCATGTATGGCAATACAACCCTGCTAGCCGAAAAAATAGCAGAAGACCTCGCTGCAGAAGGGATACGAAAAATCAAGCTTTGGGATGTTGGCGTAACAGATATTTCCTACATTTTATCGGATATTTTCGACTGTAATGCCCTGATTCTGGGATCTCCGGTTTATAATGGAGAGCTTTATCCGAAGATGCAGGCCCTGATGGATGCTATCCAATCACGCGACATTAAAAATAAATTTTACGGATCGTTTGGCACATATGCATGGGGAGGACAACCCCTTAGCCGGTTAGCTGCTTTTGGGGAAGAAATGAAATGGACGTGTGTTCACAAAACTATCAATCAGCGCTATTCGCTACACCAGGAGTTATTTGACGACTGCCATGAATTAGCAGTCGCCATGGCCGACCGGATTAAACAAATGTAATATATTACCACACGTAGTTAAATCCGAAACTCAGCAATTCTTTAAACTGTAGAAACTCGTCTTTCTCTTTTGTATCATCATCATAACGAAGATGCAATGAGATACGGGTTGAGAAGAAACGGTTAATAGAGAAATTAAAGACATTTTCAAAATCTCCCTGAGATTTATGATAGTTAGAGAATAAGAATAAACGAGAAATCCATTGAATATTGCGGGTAATCTTCCATTCGAAACCATTCGTAATGGAAGAACCCACTTGGTTTAAGGTATGATCTCCTTCTTCAATACCAAATCGGGTTTCATCAATTTCCTTTATGTTGGCTACATATTTCAGATTATAAGCCAAAGGCGCTATCAAAAGCGACCAGACAAAATTCTTCTTCTTATTTTCGTATTTATAATCCATACCGACACTGAGGTTCAACTCGGCAGGAGAAAGAAACTGTGCAAGCAGATCATTTGTATTCGCTTTATAATTATTGAAAACCTGCGTTTTAAATAAAAGCGAACCGGTATAATACCATTTCTCAAATGCACGGATACCATACTTCGACGTAACCTGGAATAAGTTATCATTTACCCGGAAAGCGCGCATCGTATCGCTCGGAGTGGTATAAAAACCTGTTTTCAAATCGATCTTGGCTTCAAATTCGGTCCGCTTGGTTTCATCGAATTTCCTGATTTCAAAAGCCTGTAAACTCAGGATATTAATGTTACTCTCACCACCCTGATACCAGTTATCCGACACATAATTCTGACTAAACTGAATAGAACTAAGCATTTTTGTCTGCCAGCGGTCTGCTTTGGGCAATCCGAAATGTAAACCAGAAGCTGTAATTTCGGGACCGGTCACTTTGAAAATCTCCTTATCAATAACATAAGTCAGCTTTTCTTTCTTCGGTGCGTCCGGTAAATTAAACCAGTCGTACTTAATCTCGAAAGGATGTTGTGCCATATATTTAGACAAGGCATGCTCCCGCAACGAGTCGATAAACATCTCTTCTTTTAACCAATCAATAGCAGAAGAATAATCATAATCAATAAATGGTTTTTTCTTCTCTTCTTTTTTTACCCGAAAATCTGACGGAGCCACTTTTCCGTAAAAAGTTAACGGCAACAAATAAATAGAGGGATAAACCTCCTCTTTCTGCGACATATAAGAAATCGCGATGCTGTCATACATAGGATGAAAACGTAAGGTATCACCCAATATCAGACGAGCTTCTTCACTAATTCGCGCATTGTTCTCCTCAGGAGGGGGTAAAACACTTCCTTCTTTTAAATAAGCAGAAGAAGCATCAGCAGTTGAGCAACAAAAAATAAACGTTATAACAATAAATAAACCCTTTAAAAACCAACCTGTTTTGTACATAATAAAGACATGTTATCTGAATTCCCGCAAAAATAAATAATAAAGCATTAACTAATAAAGTTATTCTCCAATTTCTTTTCTTTTTCTGCCCGACTAAGTCAGATCGGATATGAACAAAAGCAAATAACAATCTTTATTCTCAGTTTTTTTTTGTACTTTTGCCTTCCAGTGCAATGTGTATTGTAGTAATTTTTTAAAAACTATCATATTAGTGGAAACCAAGTACATTTTCGTTACTGGAGGCGTTACCTCTTCTTTAGGTAAAGGTATTATTTCAGCTTCTTTGGCTAAACTTCTTCAAGCCCGTGGCTATCGTGTCACAATTCAGAAATTCGATCCTTATATCAACATTGATCCGGGTACATTAAATCCTTATGAACACGGTGAATGTTATGTAACTGTGGATGGTCATGAGGCCGATCTCGACCTCGGACACTATGAACGTTTTACCAATGTAGAAACAACCCGCGCGAATAACATCACTACGGGGCGAATCTATCAGAACGTAATTCAAAAAGAAAGAAAAGGGGACTATCTGGGTAAAACCGTTCAGATCATTCCTCATATCACCGACGAAATCAAACGCAACGTTAAACTTTTAGGAACTAAAAACCAGTTCGACTTCGTTATTACGGAGATCGGCGGTACGGTAGGTGATATCGAATCATTGCCTTTCCTTGAAAGCGTGCGTCAGCTAAAATGGGAATTAGGAAAGAACTGTATGGTAATACACCTTACCTATGTTCCTTATATTGCAGCTGCAAAAGAATTAAAAACCAAACCGACCCAGCATTCTGTAAAACACTTGCAGGAAGTTGGTATCCAGCCGGATATCCTGGTTCTTCGAACAGAACATGAACTAACAAACGACGTTCGCCGTAAAGTTGCTTTATTCTGTAATGTCGACCCTTCTGCCGTATTCCAGTCTATTGATGTTCCTTCGGTATTCGAAGTTCCGTTAAAAATGCAAGAGCAAGGTCTTGATGAGATCGTTTTGCAGAAAGCAGGAATGCCTGTGGGAGAACGTCCGGAAATGGCCGATTGGAAAAACTTTCTTTCACGCATTTACAACGCTACAGAAAAAGTACGTATCGGTATCGTTGGTAAATACGTAGAACTTCCCGACGCATATAAATCAATCAATGAGGCGCTGTTTCAGGCTGCTACCTACAACAACCGCAAACTTGAACTTGTATTTGTACATTCAGAAAAGCTGAACGCTACAAATGTTGGCGAAATGCTAAAAGACCTGGATGGCGTTG
>JAVWBH010000239.1:0-281 GCA_036649595.1 Bacteroidales bacterium | reverse complement strand
TTCGGAAACCGCGGTATTGAAGGTAAATTCGATGCGTTAAAATACACCCGCGAACACAACATCCCTACTTTCGGTATCTGTTTGGGTATGCAATGTATGGTGATTGAGTTTGCCCGTAACGTATTGGGATACGAAGATGCCAATTCGACGGAGATGGATGTAAAAACAACCCATAATGTAATCGACCTGATGGAAGAGCAAAAAAGTGTATCCAACTATGGAGGCACAATGCGTTTGGGCGCTTACGACTGCGACCTGACTCCTGATTCGAAAGCAGCAAA
>JAVWBH010000238.1:0-4755 GCA_036649595.1 Bacteroidales bacterium | reverse complement strand
AAGCTTATCGAGATTCGCCCAGTATATAGCACTCAGACACATCGGACACGGTTCGCAAGAGGAGTAAATAACGCATCCCGACAGGTCGAACGTATTCAACTTTTTGCAGGCATTACGTATGGCATTTACCTCGGCGTGTGCGGTCGGATCATGATCCGCGGTTACACGGTTCGTACCGGATGCAATGATCTCGTCCCCTTTTACGATAATAGCACCAAACGGGCCACCTCCTTTTTCAACATTTTCTATTGAAAGTTCAATGGCTTTCTGCATGAACTCCGCATTTTTGTCTTTGTTTTCCATAATTGCTGTAGTTGATATAAGGTCGTACGGGTATGGATCAGAGTGATTTATTCACCTGTTCGATCCAATCGAGAATTTCAGTACGGCCGGTTCTGGTTTCAGATGATGTTTCAAAAATAGGGGGTAATTCTTCCCAGTTTTCAAGCAACTTTTCTTTGTATGTGCGTAGGTTTTCAGCAGCGACACGTTTGCTTAGCTTGTCGAGTTTTGTAAACACGATACAGAAAGGAATACCGTTTTCACCGAGCCATTCCATGAATTCCAGATCGATTTTCTGCGGAGAGTGGCGGCAATCGAGCAATAAGAATAAATTGGTCATTTGCTCTCTTTCCAGAATATAATCTTCTATGATGCGACGTATATTTTCACGACCTTCTTTTCCGCGCTGGGCATATCCGTATCCTGGTAGATCGACAATATACCACGCGTCGTTAATTAAGAAGTGATTGATCAACTGCGTCTTTCCCGGAAGAGAAGACGTCATCGCCAGCCCTTTGTGAGTAAGCATGTTGATTAAAGATGATTTTCCAACGTTTGAGCGTCCGATAAAAGCGTATTCAGGAAGATTTCCTTCCGGACATTTTTTTACGTCCGTATTACTGATAATAAATTTTGCGTCTTTGATTTCCATAAAAACAAATTTGAATTGCCATTGGGGGCATTCTTTTACAAAGATAACAAACTTTCGTAATAGAAAGGGCTTTTCGCAGAGGGTATATTTTAAAGCCAATCCCCCTGCAATACGGGGCTTTTTTGTAAATTTGCAGACTGACAAATAAATATTGAATGAATCAAAAATATCCTTCTGCATTACTCGAAGATGCAGTAAATGAATTCTCTAAACTACCCGGAGTAGGTCGTAAAACGGCGTTGCGTTTGGTTTTACATCTGCTAAGACAAGAGCCTGCCGTAGCCGAAAATTTCGGAAATGCAATTCTTCGTTTACGGAGAGATGTACGGTATTGCACTGTCTGTCATAATATTTCTGATACCGAGATCTGCTCATTATGTGCCGATGAAGAGCGCGACGAGTCGGTAATTTGTGTGGTTGAAAATGTGAAGGAGGTGATGGTGGTTGAGAATACCCGCCAGTTTAGAGGGCTTTATCATGTGTTGGGAGGCATTATTTCGCCGATGGATGGTATCGGACCGAATGAATTGCAGATTGAGAGTTTGGTTGACCGCGTAAAATCGGGTATTGTAAAAGAAGTCATTCTGGCTTTAAGTACAACGATGGAAGGTGATACTACAAATTTCTATATTTTCCGCAAACTTGCTCCATATCAGGTAAAAATCAGTATTATTGCCCGGGGGATATCCATTGGCGATGAGATCGAATACACAGACGAGATCACGCTGGGCCGTTCTATTGTGAACCGAACCTTATTTACAGATGCTTTTAAAATATAATTTATTATTTGTCTCATGATAAAAAAAGAACTTGTTTTCTCTCCTGAATTAGTAGCCGGCCTTTTTAAAACCCTGCGCCGTCAGTATAATGTGTTTCTAATTTCGCTGATTGCTTTTACCCTGCTTTTCAGTACGAAAATAATATTCCTAAATCAGGTCACTGCAGAGGCGGCGATTCAGCTTCAGAGCTTTTCTGTTTTACTGACCCTGGGCATCATTCCGTTTTCTCTCTGGTTTTTCGGAAAGAGAGTTAACCGAATCAGCGATAATGAAAGTTGGGAGTGTAAACAGAAATCGTATATAAAGAACAGCGCTATCCGCATAAGTCTTCTTTGGCTAGTGGTCGCGTTAAATATTGCATTCTATTTTCTGACTCTTTCTTATTCTATCTTATTGTGTGCCGGAATGGGTGTGACAGCGTCTCTTTTTTGCATCCCGTCTTTGAAAAAAATACAGAATGACTTGTTTCCGGCAGAAGAAGAAGAAGAAGACCTTCCGACCGAAAATGAAGAGGAAGAATAATTTTTTTGAATAATAATCATCCTGAATCAGCGTTATCATATAACAGATCTTAATCTAACCAAAAGCCGGATATTATACCGGCTATAAACGCCAATGAATAAAAAGAATGAGATCGCCATAACTCACCTAAAACGGAGATACCCGGCAAAGGGTATATAAATGGCGCTTTTGACTTTGGTGTTAAAAAATAAATGATATACAAATGAAAATAAGTATTGTAATCGTCAATTATAAAGTCAAATACTTTCTTGAGCAGTGTCTTCTTTCTGTACGAAAAGCAATCGAAGGGATTGATGCGGAAGTGTTTGTCGTTGATAATAATTCTCAGGATGACTCTCTTATATACTTAAAGCCTTTATTCCCCGAAGTTAATTTTATTGCGAACAAGGAAAATGTGGGGTTTGCCCGTGCCAATAATCAAGCGATTCGCTTGTCGAAAGGTGAATATGTACTGTTGCTTAATCCGGATACCCTTTTAAGTGAAAAAGTTATTCAGCGTGTAATGCTTTTTATGGATCAGCATCCGGATGCCGGCGGGGCAGGGGTGAAGATGATTGATGGTAAAGGTAATTTTTTGCCTGAATCTAAAAGAAGCATGCCTACACCCTGGGTGTCTTTTTGCAAAATATTCGGATTATCGGCCTTATTTCCGCAGTCACGGCTATTCGGAAAATACGCGCTTGGCTATCTGGATGAGAATCGGATCCATCCCATTGACGTAATGGCAGGTGCATTCATGATGTTACGTCGTGAAGCGTTAGACCGCACAGGCTTATTGGATGAAGATTTCTTTATGTATGGAGAAGATATCGACTTGTCGTATCGCATTACGTGCGCTGGCTATAAGAACTACTATCTTCCTGAGCGGATATTGCATTATAAAGGAGAAAGCACCCCCAAGCATACGATAAAATATGTACGTATATTCTATGAGGCAATGGATATCTTTTTCAAAAAGCATAATCCACATACCTCTTTTGTGTATGCGGTGTTTATCCGGTTTGCCATTGTTTTAAGAGCCTCTCTGGCGGGATTACACCGGATCGGGATGTCTGTTTGCGGCACGCCTGCGGATTTGACGAAAAAAGAATGCCGTAAGATGGTGATTTGTGCATCCGAGCAGTGTGCTCCGGAAATTAAACAACTATTTGCGCTCCATAATGCCGGAGAAGAACTGTTTGTGTTTACTGAAGCATTGCGTAAGACAGATAAATTACGTAGTTTTATTAAGGAGCATAAAATCTCGGGCGTTGTGCTTTCTGATTCTTTACTGAATTATGGCGATATGCTTAAAACAATGGAGAAATTGAAGGTTGAGGAGCTCGATTTTTGTATTCATACTCAACAGAGCCGTACGATTGTTTCTTCAAATCAATATTTTATAACTACTACATATGCTGGCAAATAAAATAATTGCACTTCGTGCACCTGAACCGGAAGATCTGGAGATTTTCTATAACTGGGAGAATGATACAACCTTATGGCGTTATGGAAGTACGATCGCCCCTTTTTCGAGGTATACCTTAAAAGAGTATATTGCATCGGGCGGAGGTGATTTTTATCAAACGCGTCAACTTCGGCTCATGATTGTAAAAAAGGATGAAAATAAAACCATCGGCATGGTGGATTTATTTGATTATGATCCTTTTCACCGGCGGGCAGCTTTGGGTATTCTGATTGATCCGATATATCAGGGACAAGGCTTTGCGCATCAGGCTTTATCTTTACTTGATAGTTATGCTTTCCGTTTTTTAGGTATTCATATGCTTTTTGCCCATGTACCTGTCGATAACATTGCGAGTTTCCGTTTATTTGAAAAATCCGGATTTGAGAAACAGGGTATCTTAAAAGATTGGATACGCATCGCCGACCAATATGAAGATGTATTGGTTATGCAGCGATGTAATAGCAAATAATAGTTTTTCTTAATTGAGAAAAGGTTCTTGCGGATAGTTTAGCCATTGGTGATAGCGGCGATCAAGTGTGAGGAGGCTCTCTCTCCAGAATTGATTTCCTTCACTTTGAAGGATTGATTCTAACTTGTTTTCCGCTACGATCCAGGCATCTTCTTCAATTTCCTGTAGCAGCTGTTCATATTCCCAGCCGGCATACCCCAGAAAAAAGCGAATTCTGCCCTCTATCTGATTCCCACTACGCAGATAAGCCAGGATTAGTTCGAAATCGCCGTCAATATATAGGTTATTGCCCAACTGTATGGATCCGGGGATAACTTCGCCTAATGTGTGTAAGTAAAATAAGCGGTCTCGCCGTACGGGCCCTCCGCAATAAACAGGAATATCTTCTACTTTATCCAATCCTTCTACCAGATTATTCAACAATAGGTCTCCCGGTTTATTTAATACCAGTCCCATCCCTCCGGTATTTTCGCATTCTACCATCAGGATTACCGCCCGTTGAAAATAAACCTCATTTAGAAACGGTTCGGATATTAATAAACATCCGGATCTGGGCTTTAGGTCGCTATGTTGAATTTTGAAGAGATTCGGCTTTAGTATCATT
>JAVWBH010000237.1:0-4787 GCA_036649595.1 Bacteroidales bacterium | reverse complement strand
TCGGGAACAAAAGTTTCCTGAGCTACCCGCCGTATTTGTTCGGGGGTGAGAGCCAGGTATTTATCTACTTCCGTATTGATATCTTCCGCCTTGCTTAGCAGTTCGTAGTAAGCCAGGTTGGTTGCTTTATTCAAGAAATAGATGTTTGAGAAAACGTCATTCGATTCGAACTTATTGATTAGTTTTGTCAACTCTTTTTCGCTTACCATCTCTTCCGTCAGCGATTTCAGTTCTTCCTGAAGAGCCAGATCAGCTTCTTCCAGCGATACGCCGGGAGCCGGTTTTCCGGTTACGAAGAATAATCCCGGTTCAATGCTACCCGAAATATAAGCGTTTACTTCTGTAAACAGTTTTTTCTCCATAATCAGGCGTTGAGGCAGTCGGGCCGAACGTCCGTTTGATAAAATATCCGAAAGGATATCGAATGCATGATAATCCTTATCCGTACGAGCGCACATGTGATATGCTTTGGTAATCGCATCCATAGGTACATCGCGAAACACCTCCAGAAAACGAGCCTCTGTTTGCTTCGGCTCGACAGGCAGATTGCGCGGTTTTACATCGCGGGCAGGAATCGGACCGAACCATTTTTCTGTCAGCCTTACCGTTTCTTCGAAAGATATATTTCCTGTTACAGCCAGAATCGCATTGTTCGGGGCATAATGGCTAAAGAAGAAATCTTTTACTTCCTCGAGGGTCGCCTGCTCGATGTGTTTCACCTCTTTTCCGATCGTAGGCCATTGGTAAGGATGTTTCTGATAGGCCAGCGGGCGGATAAGCAAGGATATATCGCCATAGGGTTGATTCAGATTTCGCTGCTTAAATTCCTCTACGACAACTTGTTTTTGTACATCGAGGCTTTTTTGAGAGAAATTCAGACTCAACATCCGGTCTGACTCAAGCCAGAAAGCTGTTTCTACATTTTGCCGCGGCACTACATCATAGTAGTTGGTAATATCATCGCTGGTCCAGGCATTGTTTTCACCTCCCGCTTCCTGTAACGGGTCGTCAAAGTCAGGAATGTTTTCCGAGCCGCCAAACATCAGGTGCTCAAACAAATGGGCAAATCCGGTATGATCCGGATCTTCATCCCGCGATCCTACATTATATAATATGTTTAGAGCCACCATCTCTGTGCTTTCATCTTTGTGATGCAATAGCTTAAGACCGTTCGCAAGCGTATATCTGTTTACTTCAATCATTTCTGTATCGTTATTTTCATTTTAATATCATTCAGCGGACGATCCGCTTTATCAGTTGCGGCCGACTGTATTTTTTCAATTACCTCCAGGCCTTCCGTCACCTCGCCGAATACCGTATAATTCTGATCCAGCCACGGCGTTCCGCCCAAAGTGCGGTAAACGGCACGTATGCTGTCAGGGATATGGAATTGGCGGTTTTCATTCTCGATCCGTTTTTTTCCTTCGGCCCGAAGCGAATCCATCAGGATTTGCAGGCGCATCATGTTGTTTGCGTCTTCCGAATTTTGCAAGAGCGCTTCATTTTCCTGAAACAACAGATTTACTTCCTGTTGCAATATTTTTTCATTTCGGGAGCGGACGAGTTCGTTTAGCTCATTTTCAGAAAATGTTTTCCCCCATACCAGGAAAAACTGGCAACCGCTTGATTTTTTGTCCGGGTTTTTGTCGTCGCCTTCCCGGGCGGCGGCCAGTGTCCCGCGTTTATGGAAATATTGCGGATACCGGAATTCCGGGTCTATCTTTTGTCCTGTATCTCCGTTTCCGAGCAGCTGATCGGGGAGGGCATCGCGCGATTCGGGGTCGCCTCCCTGAATCATGAAATCCCGGATGACCCGGTGAAACAACAGGTCGTTATAAAAGCCGCTTTTCGCCAACCGGATAAAATTATCCCGGTGAAGAGGTGTTTCATTATACAATTCGATTGTAATATCACCCCGGGAAGTTTCTACAAGTACACGGGTCCGGTCGTTTTTGGCGTCCGAATGACAGCTTGTCAAAAGCCAGCCGGCTACCAGAAAAGAAAAGAGGCGGATTCGGTTCATGATGCTTCAATATAAAAATATAAAGATGAGCAAAGATATACAAAAAAACGCGCAGACAATCTATGTCCGCGCGTCTTATAAGATGAATTCTCCTTAGAGAATTATTATTTCTGAAGTTCCAGCTGCAAAGTGATTGTAGGCTGATCGCAAACTTCTGTAGGGCCGAAATACTGGATCGGACCCGGGTAAACATAAGAAGTTGTTTTAGCCCATTCGTCACGCATAGCAGCGAATGCTTTGAAAGGAGCTCCGTCAAGTTTAACCAGAGCTTTCTGGATAACCGGTTTCATTTCACCGTGGCGGCGTTCCATATTCATCATCATCGTGATAGGAATACCCCCCGCAATCCACTGTTCTGCAGGTGCAGTCAGGTTTTTGATAGATGACATATATCCTGTTTTACCTGCGCCGATCAACATGGCAGCATTGTAACCCAAAGAATAGCAATAGTCAGCATCGAAGTTAGAAGGAGCAGCACAACGACCTTCGTATCCGAAGAAGTGGTACTGAGTCGCGAATTTACCGTTGAATTTACCTTCTTTTTTCATTTCAGCAAGACGGCGAGCTACCATTTCACCCAATAGTTTTTCTGTTTCGATCAATGAAACCTGAACGTTTCCGTGTGGGTCGCGATCTAACGTCAACTGGCGGGCAACACCTTCAGGAAGGCTTGCGTAAACCGCAGCGTTGTCTGCAGAAAGGTGATTGATGATATATTCGCGTTGAGCTGATTTTTTGATCATTGCGAATTCCGCTCCGTTATGAGCAAGGAAGTCGTTTAGTTCGGCAATCAGGTTTTTCATTGCAGGAATGAATTCGATCAAACCTTCAGGAATCAATACCGTACCGTAGTTATCGCCGTTAGCAGCACGCATTGCTACTACGTCGGCAATTTGGTTTACCACCTGATCAAGAGTAAGGTTGTTAGCCTCTACCTCTTCAGAGATGATACACATGTTTGGCTGAGTCTGCAAAGCACATTCTAATGCAATGTGAGAAGCAGAGCGACCCATCAATTTGATGAAGTGCCAGTATTTTTTAGCAGAGTTACAGTCGCGTTCGATGTTACCGATCACTTCCGAATATACTTTACAAGCAGTGTCAAAACCGAAAGAAGTAGCGATTTCGCTATTTTTCAAGTCTCCGTCGATTGTTTTCGGACATCCGATTACCTGAACGCCGGCTCCGATCTGAGCATAGTATTCAGCAAGTACGCATGCATTTGTATTCGAGTCGTCGCCGCCGATGATAACCAAAGCAGAGATATCCAGCTTTTTAAGGATTTCAAGACCTTTGTCAAACTGAGCAGTTTCTTCCAGTTTGGTACGTCCAGATCCGATAATGTCGAAACCACCTGTATTGCGGTATTCGTCCATCAATTCGCCTGTGATTTCAATATATTTATGATCTACCAAACCGCCTGGTCCAAGAAGGAAACCATATAGTTTATTTTCCGGATTCATCGTTTTCAATCCGTCGAAAAGACCGGCAATCACATTGTGTCCGCCCGGAGCCTGACCACCCGAAAGGATAACACCGGCGTTAATTACGCCTGATTTAGAAGCCTCGGTACTTTCAACGAAAGTGATAGCAGGCATTCCGTATGTATTCGGGAAAAGTTTTGCGATTTCAACTTGGTCGGCAACCGACTGAGTCGGAGCACCTTCAGATACTTTAACGGCTCCTCTTAAAGCCTGTGGCAACTTAGGTTGGTAAGCTGCACGTGCAGTTTGTAATGCGCTTTTTTTCATTTTTTAATCCTAATAATGACAATTAGATTATATTTATTTTTCGATAAATATCGCTTGAATTTAGGTGCAAAGGTGATTATTTTATTTTATAATTCAAACCCCCTGTTTATTAAAAAACTACTATTCAACGATGTGTTATCGGTTGTGCATAAGTTATAATAAATTAATTGAAACTCTTATGCTTTTTAACCGAAAATCTTTGGTGTACTTTGTACTTTTACACGAATAAAATCTTTGGTTCAATTCAATAAATATTTTAACTTTGCCAATCGAAAAAAAAGCGAATAAAAGAAATTTTCATCACTTATAATCAAAACTGCGAATTATGATTTATTCACACGAAGTAGAACACATGTGTGTTGTGAAAAAAGGCGCTAATCACGAAAGTGCGCCGATTCCTGAAGAAGGAAAATGGGTAAGATCAAAACAAATCACAGACATCTCAGGTTTGACTCACGGTATCGGCTGGTGTGCTCCTCAGCAGGGTGCATGTAAGCTTACTTTGAATGTTAAAGATGGTATCATTGAAGAGGCATTGGTTGAAACAATCGGCTGTTCAGGTATGACTCACTCAGCTGCGATGGCATCTGAAATTCTTCCTGGAAAAACGCTTCTTGAAGCACTTAACACTGACCTTGTTTGCGACGCTATCAATACAGCAATGCGCGAATTGTTCCTACAGATCGCTTACGGACGTACACAGTCTGCTTTCTCTGAAGGTGGTCTTCCAATCGGAGCCGGTCTTGAAGACTTAGGTAAAGGATTGCGTTCACAGGTAGGTACTATGTACGGAACAAAAGTAAAAGGAACACGTTACCTGGAGATGGCCGAAGGTTATTGTACTCGTATGGCTCTTGATGCTGACGATGAAGTAATCGGATACGAATTTATCCACCTAGGTAAATTCATGGAGTCTGTAACAAAAGGTGTTGCTGCAGCAGAAGCTCTTGAAAAAGCAAAAGGTACTTACGGTCGTTTCAACGATGCAGTAAAATACATCAACCCACGTCATG
>JAVWBH010000236.1:0-4854 GCA_036649595.1 Bacteroidales bacterium | reverse complement strand
CCCTGTCATGCAACTGACAGGATAGCCCTTTTTTCGTTTATTCCTCACAACAGCCGGATTAATCAAAAATACCTTCGATCACCTCTTGTTGTTGTCCGGAAGAGGTTCCTTCATAAGAACCGGATCCGGCACAAGGATCTATTTCATTTGTCATATCAAAATTCTCAGTTTGAGAATATGGCAAGGTTGGGTCAGCATAGACCTTCTTCATGAATTCTCCGTAAATTGGAAGAGCCATGCTGGCACCTTGTCCTTGAGCCATATTATCAAAACGGATAGCACGTTCTTCGCCACCAACCCAGGTTCCGGAAACCAAAGAAGGAGTGAAAGCCATAAACCATCCATCAGAATTATTATTTGTAGTTCCTGTTTTGCCTCCCATCGGTGCTGTGATACCGTAAACACGGCGAACACGTCCGCCCGTACCCGAATCAATTACATCCCGCAACATCGGCAAGATTTTAAAATAGGTCGATTCACTGAATACTTCATGCATCTGAGGAGTAAATTCGGCAATCACATTACCATTATTATCCTCAATGCGTGTCACATACAAAGGATCGATACGAATTCCTTTATTCGGGAAGGCCGAATATCCCGTTACCATCTCTTCAATCGACACTTCGGAAGGCCCGAGGCAAAGCGAGATTACAGGATCGATATGATTCCGCACACCGAATGAATGTAATAAGCGAACAAACGCATAAGGCGATAGCTTATCCATCAAGCGGGCAGAAATCCAGTTATTCGAATTAGCCAATCCCCAGCGTAACGTTACCATTTCGCCGATACGTGCTTTAGATGCATTACGAGGTAACCACGGCGTGCCATTTTCATCAACCAAATGCGGTTGTGTATTCGACTCCATGTCACACGGAGTACGCCCCTCTTCCATTGCCAGCGTATAAAGAAACGGTTTGATCGTTGATCCTACCTGGCGACGGCCGGAAGTAACCATGTCATACTGGAAGTTCGAGAAGTCTGGGCCGCCCACATATGCTTTCACATGTCCGGTTTTCGGGTCCATCGACATAAAACCGGCACGAAGGAAGTATTTCTGATACTTAATTGAATCCATCGGCGTCATTACCGTATCTTTCATACCGCCCCAGGTAAACACCTGCATATCGGTAGGCGTATTGAATGCCTTTACAATATCCGCTTCTTTTATACCCGCCTGGCGCATTCTGATATAACGCTCACTCTGGCGCATCGTTCTTTTCATACTTGCCTCCACCTCTTCGGTAGTAAGGTCTTTGGAGTAAGGGCCAAACTTACGTCCAGCCTTTTCCCGGAAGAAAGCGGGTTGCATCACTTTGCTAAGATGGTCGGTTACCGCCTCTTCCGCATACCCCTGCATACGAGAATCAATCGTAGTGAAGATTTTCAATCCGTCGGCAGTAAGATCATACGGAGTTCCATCGGGTTTTAAGTTTTTATTACACCACCCAAACAACGGGTTGTTTTCCCAAGCAACAGAATCTTCCTGAAACTTTTGAGTCTGCCAAGAAGCATAATTCTTACGTTCCGGTTTTTTGGCACGCATTACGCCCCGTAAATATTCACGGAAATAAGGAGCAAGCCCCTCTTTATGATCGGCTTTATGAAAAGACAAAGTCAACGGCAGCCGTTTCAGCGAATCTGTCTGAGCAGCTGTCAGGTAACCGGCTTTTTCCATTTGGTCCAGTACGACATTACGACGTCCGCGGGTGCGTTCATTACGGCGCAACGGATTATATAAAGAAGGATTCTTACACATACCCACCAACGTAGCAGCCTCTTCAATACTCAGGGTGGCCGGCGTCTTGCCGAAATAAACGTTCGACGCCGTACGAATACCTACCGCATTGTAATTGAAGTCGAACTTATTAAAGTACATATTGATAATTTCCTCTTTCGTATAGAGTCGTTCTAACTCAACGGCAATCACCCATTCTATTGGTTTTTGAAGAGCGCGTTCGAGTAGGTTATCTGCTCCCGGAGAGTATAATTGTTTTGCCAGCTGCTGGGTGATGGTACTACCCCCTCCGGCATTTTTCTGTTGTAGAATAACGGTCTTGATAACTGCACGAAATAACGCTTTCACGTCAATACCCGAATGATCACTGAAACGACTGTCTTCGGTAGCAATCAAAGCCTGTACCAAAGCCGGCGACAACTGCTTGTAATTAACATAGACGCGATTTTCCTTTGCCTGTGTAAAACGGCCCAACTCTACATTATCTGAAGAATAGACAACCGTTGCAAATTTATTTTTCGGATTTTCCAATTCTTCAATTGGCGGCATATACCCGATTTTACCTTTTGCAATCATCACAAACAAGGTGGCTACCGATAAAACGCCTAAGAAAAACAATGCCCAGCAAAAAAGAACGAATCGCTTAAAAAATATTTGTTTCTTATTCATCTTTAAATTTAAACTCCATTCTGGTTACGCGGCAAAAGTAATATTTTTAATCGGAAAGCCGCCAGAAAACAGGTCTGCATACTGTAAAAATTAAGTAGAAAGGTTTTGATATTTGCTTTTTTTCGTAAATTTGCATCAATATGAAAACAAGGATTCAGCATATTAAACAATTTTTCTTCAGTGAGGTGAAGAGCCTTTGTTATTTGCATAATCATACTTTATTATATTATAAACCAATTTGCCGTTAAGGCAGATTGGTTTTTTTTTGGCCTCAGGGTATCTGTTACAGCCTCAGGAGAATGATCTATCGTATTATCAATATACTTAATTAAGTAAACCTGTCTTATGACTACAGAAAGTTTTGTATCTATCACAGACCTCTCGAAAGAAAATATTCTTTCATTGCTCGATCAAGCCCGTTATTTTGAAGAGCACCCCAATCAGACAATTCTGAACGGAAAGGTTATTGCCACACTCTTTTTCGAACCATCAACCCGTACCCGGCTAAGTTTCGAAACTGCGGTAAACCGTTTGGGCGGACGAATTATCGGATTTTCAGATGCCTCTACCACCAGCTCGTCGAAAGGAGAAACGTTGAAAGATACCATTAAGATGGTTAGCAACTATGCCGATTTGATTGTGATGCGCCATTTTCTGGAGGGTGCGGCTCGTTATGCTTCCGAAGTATCCGGAGTACCGATCGTAAATGCAGGCGACGGATCAAATCAACATCCATCTCAGACTATGCTCGACTTGTATTCCATCTGGAAAACCCAGGGAACACTCGAAAACCTGAACATTGTGATGGTGGGCGACTTAAAATATGGACGTACAGTACACTCTTTGCTGCAAGCCATGTCGCACTTCAATCCGGTATTTCACTTTGTGGCTCCCGACGAACTGCGGATGCCTCAGGAATACAAACAGTTTTGCGAAGAAAAAGGTATTATGTATTACGAACACACCGAGTTTACCGAAGATGTGATCAATCAGGGAGATATCATTTACATGACCCGCGTACAAAGAGAACGGTTTACGGATCTGCTCGAATATGAGAAGGTTAAGAACGTATATACCCTTCATAACCACATGTTAGACAACAGCAAAGATAATGTACGTATCCTGCACCCGCTTCCTCGTGTAAATGAAATCGCCTATGATGTTGACGAAAATCCGAAAGCATATTATTTCCAGCAAGCTAAAAACGGACTTTATGCCCGTCAGGCAATCATTTGCAAACATTTAGGCATTAATCCACTCGAAAACAAATAAACATATTCAGATGAGATCGCCATAACTCAACTCAAGTTGAGATACCCAACAAGAGGTATACCAATGGCACATTTGACTTTAGTGTTAAAAAATAAATGATATACAAATGAAAACCATCCATAAAGAACTTGAAGTTGCCGCACTTGAAAATGGAACGGTAATTGACCATATCCCGTCGGAAGTCTTATTTAAGGTAGTAGGATTATTAGGGCTGGAATCGCTGGATAACAGCATCACGATCGGAAATAACCTCGACAGCAAAAAAATAGGCAAAAAAGGAATTATTAAAATTGCCGATAAGTTTTTTCTGGAAGATGAAATTAACAGGATTGCCGTTGTTGCGCCCCAGGTGAAATTGAATATCATCCGGAATTACGAAGTAACGGAAAAGAAAAGCGTACATTTGCCAGATACTTTAAACGGCATCGTGAAGTGTTCGAATCCCAAATGCGTAACGAACAACGAACCCATGAAAACTGTTTTTAAAGTATTAAGCAAAGAACAAATCCAGTTGAAATGCCGCTACTGCGAGCGTATCATGGAGAAAGAAGATATTGAACTTTTATAAACAAAATTCTATGAAGCAAGACTGGAAACCGGGAACAATGATTTATCCCCTTCCGGCCGTGATGATCAGTTGCGGAAGTACACCGGAAGAATATAATATCATCACTGTCAGCTGGACCGGTACGATCTGTACAAATCCGCCTATGTGTTATATTTCCGTACGTCCGGAACGCCACTCTTATCCCATCATCAAAAAAAATGGTGAATTTGTAATCAACCTCACAACAAAAGACCTCGCCTTTGCTACGGATTGGTGCGGAGTCCGTTCGGGAAAAGATTACAATAAGTTTGAAGAAATGAACCTGACACCCGGAAAGGCAAGTGTAGTAAACTGCCCTACCATAGCCGAATCGCCCGTTTGCATCGAATGCCGGGTAAAAGAGATCAAACCGCTGGGATCACATGATATGTTTATTGCGGAAGTAGTAAACGTTCAGGCTGACGAAAGGTATATTGATCCTGATACGCAGGCTTTCATGCTCAATAAAGCGAACCTACTGGTATATACGCACGGTAACTACTATGAAACCGGCAAACATATCGGCCGATTCGGATGGAGTGTGATGAAAAAAGATAAGAAAAAGAAGAAATAAAATCTTTGACAAAAA
>JAVWBH010000235.1:1329-4862 GCA_036649595.1 Bacteroidales bacterium | reverse complement strand
TATATCCTGGATACTTTTGGCCTTGGCTTTATGCAGACTATCTCTTTTATCCTTGTTATCGCCGCTTTAGTACAGATGGTAGAAATTATTCTAAAGAAGGTATCTCCGGCATTATATCAGGCTTTAGGGGTATTCCTTCCATTGATTACCACAAACTGTGCTATCCTGGGTGTAGCGATCCTGGTTATCAACAAAGAGTTCAACTTGCTTGAATCGGTAGTATTTGCTATTTCTACTGCAATCGGTTTTACTTTAGCGATGGTATTGTTTGCGGGTATCCGCGAACAGATGTCTTTGTCTAAAATTCCGGCAGGAATGAAAGGTACTCCGATCGCGTTGATCGTAGCCGGATTATTAGCTATGGCATTTATGGGATTTGCGGGTATCGCATAATAATTTCAGAACAATCAAATAAAGAAACGGGATCCAAGATTATTTGGATTCCGTTTCTTTATTTTGCATTTATTCTATACGAACAATTCTTTTATGAATGATTTAAGAAATGACAAGGTCGGCAAACTACTGGTCAATCTGGCAACTCCGGCTATTATTGCACAGCTGGTAAATGTACTTTACAACATTGTTGACCGCATTTTTATCGGTCGCATGGACCAGGGAGAAATTGCAATGGCAGGTATCGGAGTTACGTTTCCGATAATTTTATTGGTTTCCGCTTTTAGCGCATTATTCGGAATGGGAGGAGCTCCGCTCTGCGCGATTCAAATGGGTGCGGGAAACCTAAAAAAAGCAGAACAAATCATGACCACGGGGTTCTCGATGCTGATCGTGAGCGGTATCACCCTGACTCTGTTTTTCTCTTTCTTCTGCGAACCATTGCTTTGGCTATTCGGAGCCAGCGATGTTACCATTTTCTATGCCCTCGATTATCTCCGGATCTATATAATGGGTACCATCTTTGTACAGATCGCATTAGGTATGAATCCGTTTATTAACACGCAAGGATTCGCAAAAATAGGAATGACTACCGTAGTGATCGGTGCGGTTATCAATCTGATATTGGATCCGATTCTGATTTTTGGATTGGATATGGGGGTAAAAGGTGCTGCTACGGCAACCGTTATAGCTCAGAGCGTATCTGCCTTGTGGGTAATTCGCTTCCTTACCGGAAAAAAGAGCAAACTCAACTTACGAAAACAATACCTGATACCGTCTCTTAAAATCGTTAAGAACATTGTGCTGTTAGGGATATCACCTTTCATCATGCAAAGCACCGAGAGCCTTGTACTTGTTTCCTTAAATACGCAATTGGTACGATACGGCGGGGATATTTCTGTGGGGGCAATGGCTATTGTTACCAGCATCATGCAAATCATTAGTTTGCCGCTGCGCGGGCTGGCCGAAGGAGCTCAGCCGATTGTGAGTTTCAACTATGGTGCCGCCCAATTCGACCGGGTACGCCATGCCATCAAACTGGCCTTGCGAAACGGATTGATTTATAACATTGTATTCTGTGCTGTGCTGATGATTTATCCCGCATGGTTTGTACGGATCTTTAATTCAAATACGGAATTAGTTGCTGTTACTTCTCGTTTTATCCGGATTTATTTTATCGGGATAACTATTTTCGGGGCGCAGATCATTTGTCAGCAGATGTTTGTGGCACTAGGACAAGCTAAAGTATCGATATTCATTGCTATCTTACGAAAAATCATCCTGTTGGTTCCGCTAATCTATATTTTGCCGCTTTTTTTTGAAAACAAAGTGACTGGCATATTGGTAGCCGAGCCGGTATCGGATATTCTTTCCGTAGCAACGACATTAACTCTGTTCGGAATATTTTACCGAAAGAAATTAAAGGTATAAAAACACGTAAGGCGGATATGCTCCGCCTTACAAGGGGCGGAGACCATCCGCCCTTATTCGAAATTCTTACGATGGAATATAAAATTCCGTCCTAAATATTTTTCACGCACCATCGCATCATTGGCTAATTCTTCCGAAGAACCCTGAAAAAGGATTCGCCCTTCAAACAGCAGATACGCACGATCTACAATGCTTAATGTTTCGGGTGCATTATGGTCGGTAATAAGAATACCGATATTTTTCTCTTTCAATTTATATACGATATACTGAATATCTTCAACCGCAATCGGGTCAACGCCGGCAAAAGGCTCGTCCAACATAATAAACTTCGGATCGATAGCCAGACACCGGGCAATTTCTGTACGGCGGCGCTCCCCTCCCGAAAGACGGTCGCCGAGATTTTTGCGGACTTTTTCCAATCGGAACTCGGCAATTAAACTTTCGAGCTTCTCTTTTTGATATTCTTTCGAACGATTGGTCATTTCGAGAGCCGTACGAATATTGTCTTCTACGGTCATTTTACGAAATACAGAAGCCTCTTGTGCCAGATATCCGATACCATTTTGGGCACGACGATATACCGGATATTTTGTAATATCCAGATCATTCAGAAAAATCTTGCCCTCATTGGGAGTAACCAACCCGGTAGTCATATAAAACGTAGTGGTTTTTCCGGCTCCGTTAGGGCCAAGCAATCCAACGATTTCTCCTTGCCGCACATTAATAGAAACATGATTCGCAACAGTACGCTGACCATATTTCTTGACCAGGTTTTCTGTTCTTAATACCATTGATTCTTCTGTTATTTCTGCCATATCGTTCAGTGTATGTTCTATTGCAAAGATAACCAAATTCATCTTTTTTTAGTACCTTTGTATACACTTTTAGAGCGTCTGCTCCTAAAAAGAGAGAGTTTGAATCATCAAAATTGGAACATAAAAATGCCGATTACCAAATCAATTACCAGCCTTGGACATTATATGCTTTTAATGAAAAAAGTATTTTCCCGTCCGGATCGCTGGAGCGTCTTTTTCCGTCAGCTTATACAGGAAGTTTATAAGCTGGTATTCGACTCCATCTGGATCGTCGTTATCATTTCTGTATTTATCGGTGCTGTTATTACCATTCAGACACAGCTAAATATGAATTCGCCCTTATTTCCGCGTTATACGGTGGGATTGGCAACTCGCGACGTACTACTTCTCGAATTTTCATCCGCGATCATGTGTTTGATTTTAGCCGGAAAAGTAGGGTCAAACATTGCCTCTGAAATAGGTACTATGCGCGTTACCGAACAAATTGACGCATTAGAAATCATGGGAGTGAACGCTGCCAATTATCTGATTATGCCTAAAATCGCCGCATTGGTTATTTTTATCCCCATACTGGTTATCCTGAGTATGTTTACCGGCATCTTCGGTGGTTATCTGGTAGCCCTTACAACCAGCATGATTTCGGTCTCTACCTACATCTACGGTATCCAGACCATGTTTATCGAATATTACGTTTGGTATTCGATTGAAAAATCATTTATTTTCGCTTTCATCATTGCCAGTATTGCTTCTTATTACGGGTATAACGTAAAAGGGGGTGCACTCGAAGTGGGTAAAGCCAGTACAAACGCCGTTGTGATGAGCAGTGTTATTATTCTGCTATTCGACGTGATCCTAACAAAAATACTTCTACAATGATTCAGGTAATAGATCTCG
>JAVWBH010000235.1:0-1319 GCA_036649595.1 Bacteroidales bacterium | reverse complement strand
AATCATTCGAAGGGCAAAAGGTGCTTCACGGCATCAGTTGTACTTTTGAGCAAGGAAAAAACAATCTGATTATCGGGCAGAGCGGCTCAGGAAAAACTGTGCTGATGAAATGCCTGATCGGATTAGTAAAGCCGGAAAAAGGACAAATATTATATGACGGCCGCGACTTAATCTCGATGGGCGGCCCGGAAATAAAAAAATTAAGAGAAGAAATCGGAATGCTCTTCCAGGGTTCAGCCCTTTTCGACTCAATGACTGTAGAAGAAAACGTGATGTTCCCGCTAACCATGTTCTCCAATCAGACATTACGCGACCGCCAGAAAAGAGCCCGCTTTTGCCTGGATCGCGTAAATCTACGCGGCGCAGAAAATAAGTACCCTTCAGAAATCAGCGGTGGTATGCAAAAGCGTGTGGCAATTGCCCGCGCAATCGCACTTAACCCTCGTTATCTGTTCTGCGACGAACCTAATTCGGGCCTCGACCCTCAGACATCTATCCTGATCGACGAGCTGATTAACGACATTACAAAAGAATACAACATCACAACAATTGTCAACACGCACGATATGAATTCTGTATTGGGTATTGGTGACAATATTATCTTTCTGAATAAAGGACATAAAGAATGGGTCGGCAATAAAGATCAGATCCTGACCAGCAACAACAAGGCGCTTAACAACTTTGTTTTTGCTTCTCCCCTCTTCAAGAGTGTGCGAAAAGCAGCTGTTGAAGACGAAATAGAAAAAGATATTCCGAATGAAGAAAAGAATGTGTGATAAACTTAAAAGAGGGTGTACTTCAGAGTACATCCTCTTCTTGTTTATATACCCTCTCTTATCCCTGCCTATAGCGGGGGTCGCAACCTCTGCGCTGAGACCGGCTTTAGCCTCCGCCGAATCCGACTTTAGCTCGCACGGAGCCGCTTCAACGCTTCCGCGAGCTAAAGCCGATCTCAGTGGAAGCTAAGAACGGTCTCTCCGCGCGATTTTTCAAACAGGGTATAGGAACTTTTAAAAGAGAGTATAGGCGGTATAAATAAGACACCGGCAACCTCTTATGCTAGAAAACATTTGTAAAGGAAGAGGGATGCTTTTGGCACCCCTCTTCCTTTTTACCGTAAAAAAACAATAAACAGAAAAGGCCACATCAATGATGCGGCCTTTTTGATTTCTATCGTAAATTACTGATTACTCAGCAACAACTTCGAATGGAATTTCAACTTTCACATCGCGGTGAATGTTAAGGATTGCTTTGTAAGCACCCACTTCTTTAACAGCTTCTTTGATGTAAATAACTTTACGATCGATAGCGAAACCAGC
>JAVWBH010000234.1:0-4886 GCA_036649595.1 Bacteroidales bacterium | reverse complement strand
CTTTTCAATTGCAAAAACCTGCGGGTTTACATTTCCCCGGCTTCGGTCGAAGTCGGTTGCATGCACATGAATCACAAGTGGTTTGCCAGAAACCTGTTTGGCATGAATCCCGGCCGGATAAGTAAGCCAATCGTGCGAATGAATGATATCAAACTGCTCTTTTCTGGCAATTACACCCGCTACAATCGAATAATTATTGATTTCTTCAAGCAGGTTATCCGGATATCGGCCCGAAAATTCAATACATCCCATATCATTTGTATGCAGATAGTTGAAATCAGCATAAATATGATCGCGCAAATCATAATACTCCTGCGGATTCATGCAATAGCCGAAACGCTTATTCACCGTATCCCAGTCTACATCTTTATATACAATCGGAGTATTTGTTGCCCCGATAATATGGGCAAAGCTCTTATCTTCATCTCCGTGCGGTTTGGGGATAACAAATGTGATATCCATATCGCCGCATTGAGCCATTCCTTTGGTAAGCCCGTAACTTGCCGTTCCCAATCCTCCGAGGATATGTGGGGGGAACTCCCAACCAAACATTAACGCCTTCATTATTATTTCCCGGAATTATAATTATCTAATAAATTAAGAACACGAAGCACCTCGCCTACATTCATAGCGGTAGAGATGGCGCCGCGCCCGGTAAAAGGCGGATTCCCATCATACACTTCCGAAACAGAACCGACACAGTGATTAGACATCTCTTCTTCAAAACCGATCATCTTCCGCTCAAGGAATGAAAGACCGCTTTGCCCGAAGATCTTCAGATAAGCTTCTGTATAGGCACCCATCATCCATGGCCATACGGTACCTTGGTGATAGGCATAATTGCGCTGATCCTGATTACCCACATAATACGGGTTATAGCCGCCGGATTTAGGACTCAGCGAACGGATACCTTTTGGTGTAAGCAATTCGCGCGTTACAACGTCGAGCGCAAGTTTGCGCTGTGCTTTGTTGAGCGGAGTATAGTCGAGGGCCAACGCCCAAAGCATATTCGGACGCACGCTCAAATCAGCATAACCTCCGGTAACATAATCGTATAAATAGCCGAATTCATTCAAAAACGTATCGCGAAAAGCCGGTGCCATCGTTTCTGCCAATGCCGTAAACTGATCTGACTTCTGTGCATTCTCCGTTTCCTGAAGAATTTCGGCTGCAAAAAGCAACGCATTATACCACAACGCATTAAACTCAACCAGATATCCGGTACGCGGCGTAACGGGGCGGTTGTTTACGGTAGCATTCATCCAGGAAACAGCTTTTTCCGTGCCATGGGTATAAAGCAGCCCGTTCTGATGCGGAAACAAATTCGGATGTTTTCCGTGGAGGATAAAGTTGACAATCTTCAATAATAAAGGACCGTATTTTTCGCGACATTGCGCGGGCGATGTATATTTGGCATACTGCTGAATTGCCCAGGTAGCCCAAAGCAATACATCCGGCGCATCAACTTCTTTAATCACTTCGCCTTGCTGATTATGATCCATGAACAAACGCAACGTATGTGCGGCCGAATCCATAATCATTTCAAATTGTTTTTGATCGCCGGTAGCCAATGTAATGCCGGGCAACGCTATAAACGTATCGCGGGCCCGCACATGAAACCAGGGATAACCGGCCAGAAGATAATGATTACGCCCTTTTTTATTATAAAATTGCTCTGCCGAATTTTTCAGACAGTTGTAAAAACTTGAACGCGGCGTGCGGGAATCGACCTCCTTGTTAAACATGTTTTTCAAAGATTTGGTCGAAACAGCAGATTCACCTGCAGAAAAGATAATTTCTTCTCCTTTTGAAATGGTTACTTCAAAATAACCCGGCACATACAGGTCTTCTTTATAATCGTAACCCCGCTCCTGCTCTTTTATATATTCTATACCACGATACCAGTCGGGTACCGAAATAAACTGATTCGCCTTGTTCATCTGCATGTAAAGGCCCGGATAGCCTTCATATAAACAAGACCGGATTCCATTTTCAATTTGCTCGTACGACTTATTGATCTTGTCATTTTCATGTGTCAGATCATTTACATTACGGAAAGCCAGAAATGGGCGCAAACGCAGTGTCGTCGGTGAATGAGCCTCGAGAAGCGTATATTTTATAAGAATCCTGTTTTCATGCGAAATAAAGACTTTCTCTTTCGATAAAATCACTCCCCCTACGCGGTATAATGTACGCGGGGTATTTTCACAATTAAATTCACGGATGTATTTGTGTCCTTTCGGAAAGAAGTTATCTCCCCCGTACTTATGAATACCTAAATTAAATTCTGCACCTCTTTGTATTACCGTTTCATCCAATGAAGAAAGTAGTACATGATTGTCATCGTCTAATCCCGGTACCGGCATAACCAGCAATCCATGATACTTGCGAGTATTACATCCCACAACACTAGTACAATGGTAAGCACCCGACTTATTTGTTCTTAGTATTTCGAGAGGTAAGGATTGTTCAAGATTTATCAATAAGTTTTTATCAAACTTCAAATAGCTCATAGACAATATTATTTAAAAAGATGTTTCCAATGGTAAATATACTTTAAATAGTTAATGTATTTTCAAAAATATACAAATACCTTTTACCACGCAATGAAAGTTAGGTAATTCTACCCTGAAAGAGGTCATTTAACAAGATATTTTTATTAATTTGATGCCGGTAATTTTAATAAATTCAATGTATGGCTTCGAATTCAGGAAAACGATTATACTACGCACTATTCCCGGCCATGCTGTTTGTCGTGGCACTTTGGTTAATTGCCTTACTGCAATGGGGGCTTGAGAAGGAGTGGTATAACTGGGGTATATTACCCCGCACGGCGGAGGGTATAAAAGGGATATTCTTTTCGGCGTTTTTACACCGTGACTTCATGCATCTGCTGGCAAATACGCCTGCCTTATTGATTTTAGGATGGTTTGTCTATTACTTTTATAAAGATATCGCGAATGAAATTATGTTATTTATTTGGGGAGGGAGCGGCCTGCTGACCTGGCTGATCGCACGCCCCAGTTATCACATAGGGGCGTCGGGAATGATTTACGGAATTGCCTTTTTCTTGTTTTTCAGCGGGATATTCCGAAAAAACACCCGCCTGGCGGCCATAGCACTGATCACCGTTTTTATTTACGGAAGCCTTCTTTGGAATATGTTTCCCATTGCCGAACTGGTTGACCCTTCGGTATCCTGGGAAGGTCATCTGAGTGGCGCGCTCAGCGGATTAGCCACCGCCGTATTACTCAGAAAAAAAGGTCCCCGGCCTGATCCTCTACCTGAAGATGAAGCCGGAGACGACAGTATGGAAACGGAAGCGGAAGATGAAGTTACTTCCGGACAATCCGATTTTATTCAACAACCTTCAGCGCATGAAGCGACGACAACAGAGAAGTCAGATTCGAAGTAAACAACTTAACGGAGATTGCCAACAGAATTATTCCGAAAAACTTACGCAAAACGTAAATACCTCCGTTGCCCAAAATACGCTCTAAAAGGTTTAATTTTTTTATAACAATATAAACAACCAGAATATTCATAATCAGGGCAATCAGAATATTCAGCAGATTATATTCTGCGCGGAGCGACAATAAAGTAGTAAAAGATCCGGCACCCGCTATAAAAGGGAAAACAACGGGGATAATGGTAGTGGATCCGGCCGGTCCGTCAAATTTGAAAATTTCGATTCCGAGAATCATTTCAATTGCCATGACAAAAATAATCAGTGCGCCGGCAACTGCGAAAGAGGAGATATCGACTCCGAAAAGCTTAAGCAACAAATCGCCTAAGAAAAGGAAAGCAACTAATGTAAACAACGAATAGCCTGCCGCTTTTTCGGCACAGATGGGACCGCCTTTGCGCTGTAAATCCATCAATATCGGTGTTAATCCGGTGATATCAATAACTGCAAAAAGAACCATAAATGCGCTTATGGTTTCTTGAAAATTAAAGCTCAGAAACATAGTTTGTGCTATTTTTAATATGAGACAAAGTTAATAAAAAATAATTTAAACATGGTATCGAAAACTTTTTATATTGATTTATGTTTTTATAATACATAAGTTAATTTACCTTCGCTACTTAAATCATAATAGCATGACAGATATGTACGACCTTTTGCTCCAATTACCACTATTTCAGGGCATTAACAGAAATCGCCTGAGTGAACTGATTGAAAAGACTAAATTTCATTTTCTTAAATATCCTGCAGGGGCCAAAATCGTATCCTGCGCAGAACCGTGTACACACCTGAAATTTCTGATATCAGGGAAAATCCGTACTGAATTAATCAATAACAACGGAAAGATCAAAATCACGGAAGAGTTTCAGGCTCCCAACGTATTAGCACCCAATTTCCTTTTCGGGGCTACCACCCATTACCCATATGACATATTCGCGGTAGAAAATACGGGAATTATGCAGATTGACAAAGCAACCTTTATTTCTTTAATGCAAAATGAAGAAATATTTTTGCTTAATATGCTTAACATCACGTCCAACAAATCGCAAAAGACACTCGAGTCATTCTCATTCTTCACCTCGGGCGACATGAAAGAAAAACTGGCCAGCTGGATTTTACATTTCACTAACCGCAGAGGAGAAGAGATCAAAATTATCTGCAAACAAAAAGATCTTTATACGTTCTTTGGCGTACAGCGAACAGTGTTTCTTTATGCACTGAATGAACTGAAGAACCGGAATATTATAGACTTCAATATGAGAGAAATAATCGTAAAAGACAGATATGCCCTTCTGAACGTCGGAGCGCCTCAGGCAGAAGAGGTTTACAGACATCCGAGTATACTTGTCTGATCAGTTTATTATAATTTCACCCGTAAAACACAACTATTTAGAGTAAAGTTTTGTAGTTTTGCAAGAAA
>JAVWBH010000233.1:0-4886 GCA_036649595.1 Bacteroidales bacterium | reverse complement strand
CTAAGGACTCAGGCCACCATAAAATGCAGGAGATTCCATTGGAAAACATTATTTTAAAACTTATTCAGATGAACAATAACTATTGCGTAATAATGAGTGGTGGTATCGGAAGCCGTTTTTGGCCGATCAGCCGAAGCTCTAAACCGAAACAATTTCTTGATTTTTTCGGAACGGGCCACTCTTTGTTACAAATGACCTTTAACCGTTTTAATGAAATTATTCCGGCTGAAAATATATTTATTGTTACCAACGAAAGTTATTTCGATCTGGTAAAACAACAATTACCGTTATTAAAAGACGAACAGATCTTACTCGAACCACAACGGCGTAATACGGCTCCGTGTATTGCTTGGGCTTCCTATCACATTCGGAAACTAAATCCGAATGCGAATATCGTTGTTTCTCCTTCCGATCATTTAATCATAAAAGAGGAAGAATTCCGTCAAACGATTTCCAAAGCTCTTTCTTTTGCCGCCGAACGCCCGGTGTTGCTTACACTCGGTATCACACCCAACCGGCCAGAAACAGGATATGGATATATTCAGACAGATAATGAACAGGTGGACGGATTCGTACGGGTAAAAACCTTTACAGAAAAGCCGAATCCTGAATTGGCAAAGGTATTTGTAGAAAGCGGAGAGTTCCTTTGGAATTCAGGCATCTTCATCTGGAATGTCAATTCAATCCTCGATGCATTCAATACACATTTACCCGAAATCGCATCCCGGTTTGAAGGGGCTCACGAAATAATGAATACTCCCCATGAGAGAGAATTCATTCAAACCAATTTCCCGGCATGCCCGAATATCTCTATCGATTTCGGAATTATGGAAAAAGCATCGAATGTATTTGTTCTGGCAGCCAATTTCGGGTGGTCCGATCTGGGCACATGGGGCGCATTATACGAATTGTCGGAAAAAGACGAACACGACAATGTAAACCTAAAATCCAATACATTAGCCTACGAGAGCAAAAACAACATCATATCCCTCTCTTCGGAGCACCTCGTTGTCATTCAGGGACTGGAAGATTATATTATTGCCGAAGACAACAATGTATTGCTTATTTGCAAAAAAGAAGAAGAACAGCGGATTCGCCAGTTCGTAACAGATGCGAAAGTGAACTTCGGTGATAAATACATCTGATTTTGAACCCTATCCTATAAAATAAAAACTCCCCGGCCTACACGATACAGCAGTAGGCCGGGGAGTTTCGTTTTCAAGAATTATATTTCCCGATCATATTTTTTTATCATTGTTTGCGCGGGGTAAATTGCAGCGAGTAATCCCAATAATGAAACAACAAGGACTACCCATAAACTATCGGAGAAAAGCTGCTTGACCGGATAAGCATCTACAATAAACATCCCTGAACTGCCACCCAACCGAAGCACTCCAAAATGCTCCTGCACCCAGCAAAGCACACTACCCAATACGATACCCGTTACAGCACCTGCTCCGGATATCAGACACCCTTCTATAATAAAGACTTTTTTTATCAACGAGTTGTCAGCACCCAGATTGCGCAATGTTCGAATATCCGCTTGCTTATCTACAATCAGCATTGAAAGAGAACCGACCACATTAAACGAAGCAATCATCAATATAAAAGAGAGCATCAGAAATGTCATCCATTTCTCTATCTGCATAATCCGAAAAGACTCCTCCTGCTGTTGCATCCTATTCCGGACCCGATATTCAGTGCCCAGCATCTTTTGCAATTTCGCCTGAAAGGCAGCCTGATCCGTATTTTGTTTTAACTTCAACTCTACGCTACTGACTAAACCTTCGCTTTCAAACAGATCCCGTGCAAAATCCAATGGGGCAAGCAGCATCTGATCATCGTAATGCGCCTGATTAACGCCAAACACACCTCCAACAAATAATTGGCCCTGATTAAAAGACTCAGTCGGATTAGACATATTAATACGTCCCTTACGGCGTGGCACATAAATATCCAACGGGCGTACAAAACCGGCATTTACTCCCAACTGGGATGCCAACCCGACACCAACGGTAGCATAATCTACCACACTGTCGTTTAATATAAATTCTCCATTAAGAATAATCTTATCAATATCCGTCAACTCCCGGAAATTACGCTCCACACCTTTTACCGTAGCCGGTATTTGACGATCCCCATAACCGACCAAAACATTTTCTTCCAGCACCTCCCCAAAAACCGAAATTTCCGGCATCTGGCGAATTACGGTAAACAATGAATCATCCGCATGAAAAGTCTTTCCTTTTACCGGCTCAATTTTTAGCTCGGCATCGAAAGTAGAATAAAGCGTAGAGATTAAATCCTGAAAACCGTTATATACAGATAACGTACAAATCAGCGCCATCGTAATGACCGCCACACCGCATACCGATACCCATGAAATGATATTGATCGCATTATGTGACTTCTTCGCAATAAGATAACGCCGGGCCAGCAGAAAAGGCAAATTCATACGTATAACGGTAGATTAAATTATTTCAATAAAGAATCGATTTTCTCAATATAGTCGAGCGAGTCATCAATATAAAATGTCAGTTCCGGCATTTTACGTAATTGAAAACGAACAATCTGAGCAACTTCGTGACGGATATTTTTCGCATTCGCGCGAATATTCTCAAGTAATTCATTCGCTTTATCCGAAGGAAAGATACTCAAATATACTTTTGCCACTCCTAAGTCCGGACTCACCCGCACAGCACTTACCGAGATCAATACGCCGGGCATCATTTTAGTCTGATTACGAAAAATTTCGCTCAGTTCTTTCTGAAGCAGACGTCCTATTTTACTTTGTCTGGTTGTTTCCATATATCAATTAGTTTATAAGCCAAAGCGAGTTGTAAATAACAAAAGATCTTTGAAATTCACAACCCGCCGACTCTATTATTTTTTTCGAATGAGAGTCATTCCGTCCCGTATCGGTAATATTACTTTTTCCACTCTGGAATCGGAAGCTATCTTATCATTAAAATTCAGGATTCCTACACTTTGAGCATCCTTCGGAAGCGGATCCTGTACCACCTTCCCATCCCAAAGCGTATTATCAGCGATAATCAAACCACCTTTCCGCACTTTATCAAACACAAGGTCATAATATTCACTATATACCCTTTTGTTTGCATCAATAAAGACCACATCAAACACCCGGTCGATCGTCGGAATCACATCCAACGCATCACCGATATGCAGATGGATCTTATCAGCATATTTTGAATTCTGAAAGATGGAGGAAGTAAATTCCTCCATCTCATCATCAATATCAATGGTATGAAGCTCAGCCTGAGGATCGTCTGCCAGTGCTTCGGCCATACATAAGGCCGAATATCCTGTAAACGTACCCAATTCGAGAATATAATGGGGTTGTACCAACTGGCAGATCATTTTCAAAATCCGCCCCTGCAAATGACCGGAACACATACGGGGTTGAAGCACCTTTATGTTTGTCTCCCTGTTCAAATGCGCCAGATACTCTCCTTCTTCATCGATATGGCTGAGAATATACTGCTCCAGAATATCTGTCATTTCTTAACAGATTTCTTCCAGATTAGGCAATACATATTTGTCGAATTCAGCCATCACTTTCTCAACCTTGTTAATTTCAAGGAAAGTTGTTCCGCCTCCTTCACCATAGCTACCACCCAGGTAAGCGATCATATCCTGTGGCGCAATCAGACCTTTATTGATCAAGCGGGTCAGACCTACGAACAAATATTCACGGGTAGTGCGTTTTTCTTCCTGATACAATGGGAATACACCATAAGAAAGAGCCAG
The DNA here is from genome assembly GCA_036649595.1 of Bacteroidales bacterium. GTDB lineage: Bacteria > Bacteroidota > Bacteroidia > Bacteroidales > JAUNSR01 > JAUNSR01. Next base: position 1,115 of record JAVWBH010000233.1, on the reverse strand, counting down.
CTCACGCATTACTTTCTCATTGTAACACAAAGCATATACAGGAGCCTTACCACGGTAAGCAGCAATATTACGGGCTGTTCTTCCGGTAAAGCTATCGGTGATAACCGCTTTAACATCCAGTTTATTTTCCGCTTTAACAGCTTGTTTTGAAAGGAATGCAGTTACATCGATATCATCGGCGCTAAGTGGCACACGAATATCATTCTCAGATAGTTTTGTTTTTTCTGCCTCTTCCGCAATTTTAGCCATTGTAGCAACTGCTTCTACAGGATATTTCCCGTAAGCCGTTTCACCACTTAGCATCAATGCGTCTGTACGGTAATAAATCGCATTTGCAATATCCGTTACTTCCGCACGAGTCGGACGAGGGTTTTTAATCATCGAGTGAAGCATCTGAGTAGCAACGATAACCGGCTTCTTAGCCTGTACACATTTCTTAATCAGAATACGTTGGATTCCCGGAATTTTTTCTTGTGGAACTTCGATTCCAAGGTCTCCACGAGCAACCATTACCCCGTAAGCTACTTCCAGAATTTCGTCGATATTATCAACACCTTCCTGGTTTTCAATCTTAGCGATAATTTTAATTTTGCTGTTGTGCGCATCCAGAATTTCCTGAATATCCAGAATATCCTGTTTTGAACGTACGAACGAGTGAGCAATAAAGTCAACGTTCATCTTAATTCCGTGAAGAATATTCTTTTTATCTTTCTCTGTCAGAGAAGGAAGGCTAATACGTACTCCCGGTACGTTCACACTCTTACGTGCGCCCAACTCCCCGTTATTTTCAGCAACGGCAACCAGATAATCCGGTGTTTTTTCGATTACTTTAAATTCAATTTCACCATCGTCAATCAAAATATATCCGCCAACCGAAAGGTCGTTTACAAAGTTCGGATAGTTGATTGCGATTTGCTCCTTTGTAGTCAGAACATCAGGATTTCCAATGAACTTTACAACGTCGCCGGTAACGAAATTAATACGTCCTTCATTTTCAATAGGAGTCGTTCTTAATTCCGGACCTTTTGTATCCATCAAAATTGGAATTTTGTTTGATACAGCACGTACGTTATTAATAATTCTGTTAAATCCTTCTTCATTCAGGTGAGCCGAGT
>JAVWBH010000232.1:0-4895 GCA_036649595.1 Bacteroidales bacterium | reverse complement strand
TTCATCTGATTTTAATCTTAATCCGTAGAAATAGTATATGCTTAATTCCACTAAATATCGGGTGTTCCAATCTGTTTTTTTGTTTTTTCGACAAAAAAACAGACGCAATGAGAAAGACCTATGCGGTCATTTTCTCATTGCGTCTGTTCAAACGGATATTTGTCCGGATTCAATATTTATTTCTCGAGCGTAAAGCTTTTTTTTCCGATCAGATTGCCATCGGCAAAGATATCTATCCGGTAATTGCCCGGATACAGGTATTCCTCAATAGGCCAATACATGGTTACGGCAACCTCTTCTCCTTCATATTCAATCATTTTTCGGATTGAATAATTGATATCCTGATTTTCATAAGTGAAAATATCATTTCTGTTTTTTACCAGGGCATCATTGTCTGGTTTCATGATCCGTACATAGATCTCTTTTTCGCCCACTTCTGCCGTAACGTTTTTAGCAATCGTAAAAGTGATCTTAATCTTATCTGCCTTACTTATTTTTTCGGTTCGTTTGTTCCGTTTTGTCTGCGCTTCAGCTACAATTGCTACCGCATCGAGTTTCGAAGCCAGAGTTACTTGCTGAGATAAATGCTCTTTCTGTTTTTTCAGCTCGGTAGCCGTCTGGGTGGCTGCCTGATATTTCCGATGTACCTCTTTGTTCTCTTCCACTAGTTGGGCATTCAGTCTGTTGAGTGAATCCACCTGAGCTACGTAAGACCGCAGCACGTTACGCACAGTTGCCAACTCTTTTTTAAGTTCGCTGATGCGGCGCGCATTAGTTGCTTTGGTTGTTTTCAGCTCTTCTACCAAACGTTGTACTTTCAGACGCTCGTTTTCAAGTTTGTCCGTCAGCGAATCGTTATTAACATTCAGTTTATATCCTTCATACTGGATGGCAAGTTGTGAGTACTCCTCTTCCAGTTCCTCTTTCTCAATCTCATATTGTTCGGTAAGATCCGCCAGTTGTTTGTGCGTAAAAGAAATATAGTAAGCAATAGCACCACCAATAAGCAAAAGGGCACCGATACCGATTCCGGCCCAAAGTTTTGTTTTGTTATCCATTTTGATTCTAAATTTTGCCACGGGTGCAAAGGTATTGTTTTTCAAAAAATACGCAATTGCGAAAGGATATAAGGTATAGATAAAAAGGGGTTTTAATGAAAATTTGCATGAAAAAGATCCGGTTATAAACCAGACTATAGGCAAAAATCTGTTTTCGGTCAGCTGATTGTTATTTTCCGGAAGTTATTTTATTTTTCCGAGTCCTTTTAATCGGAGCGATACTCTTTTTAAAAGGACTTATACCCATGTTGAAAAACTATCCTTTAAGAAGAGACAGGATCTACTTTTGGGGTTCAGTGTGGCTGTCCTAGTTCTACTTCATAACTGGCACCGTCCTTGCAAATGAATCGGAGAGTCGTTTGGCTCTTATTTGATGAGATTATCTTACAAAAAGGTGTTTCCTCCACCTGCCAATACCCCTTTAATGTAACTGTTACAGGTATTTCACCACTTTCATTATCAATCCACGGGCGCGAATATATACTGCGTTCTATCCGTTTTCCGTCTTTATCAAAAGCCTCATCACTAGTTCCGCGATAGAGAGCTAAGTCGGGTTGGGCAACGGTTAGTATAATCTTTTCCTTTCCTTCGCGCACCATCACCAGGCAAGAGGTATCAGCCTTCAGTAATAATCCTTTTGGGAGAGCGGTTCGTGGGGTTTCAAAAAGTACATAAGACGTGATGTTGTCTGGCAAATATTTTACAATATGAGCATTGCAGTCTTTCTGTAACACTTTGTAAGCGGGTTTTTGTGCAAATGCCTTCATTTCTGAAATTTTGGTTTGCGGAATAACTGCATATTCGTAAGACGCATCTTTTGGGGCATATCCATGGTCTGCCACTAATGATACCCAATTGCCTTTTGTTTCTTCACCGGTGTTTTGTTTACGAGATACCTGAGGGAATTTTTTTTCGAACCGGGCTGCTACCGGTACGTAATACCCGGTACCCAGATGATCTATCCAGATTTTATCTTTTACTCGGTAAGTATTCCAATAGGATTGTTGCGCAGAGTCTCTCACTGCTAACTGAAAAATGGTAGTTGCGGTAGGGTAATCCGTGTTTTTATTTTCGATATCCGTTCCTAGGCATACGATTTTTCCATCGAAGAAATGAAAAGACTTACGGGCCCGATGAGTCCCGTTGTATTTATCGTGCTCATGAAGCTTCATGCCGAATGCACCATTCATATGCTCTTGTGAAATACCACCAGCAAAAGCCTCATCTGAATAAAGCATTTCTTCATATCCCGAAAATACATCTACATTGAGAATATTGGCTTCTAACTGATCGGTAGGCAGATGAATGGCTGTAGTTCCGGGAATGCGTCCCCAGTCAAAGCCATCTTGTTGCCAGCCGCTTGTTACAGAAGATACGGTTTCTCCTTCTGGGGCAGTCATAATCTGTAAACTGCCATGTGCCAGATAACGTCCAAACCGATTTGCCCCCACATAATGTTCGGCAGCCCACAGATAGCGGGAGTGTCCGCGCACTACGGCCGACCAATTGTTACGGCGTTGAGCACTTATACAGGCATATCCCATGGCGATATTCCCTTCCGGATCGGATTCGGCACGACATCCTTTTTCCAATAAAAGATCCCTCAACGTTCTCTCTTGTCTATTATTAACGAAGTCTTCTGACACTAAACGCAGATAAGCTCCAGCCATCTCATCGTCTACTTCATTTTTACCATCGGGCGAACCGGCACAAGCCATTGTTGCATAATGAATCGGAGACAATATCCCTTCTCCATTCGGGTGACGCCCGGACATCGATAAAGGTAGATATTGCTTATTGCAATAAAACCGCATGGTGAGCAGTACATTCTTCACAGTTTGGTGTGCGGCAGGTGATACAGCAAAGTCGGTATGGTGTAATAAGTAAATCATATTGGTGGCACCTCCTAAGGCGCCGATCCCATAAGCAGGATAATGATTGCGATGATGATAAGCTGAACCGTCTTTTTTAAAGACCTCTTTTAATCCCTTAGACGGAAGACACCCATTGTTTATCCAGCGGGAGAAACATTTCAGATACTGCACTTTCTCAGGAGTATCCTCCATAATCAATATTCCGGTAAGCCGCCCGACGCTGAGTGTATTAAGAATATCGGCATCGTCTCCTTCCTCCTTGGGGGCATGAAACATCTCATTACATAAGGCATACCAACGCATTATTCTTCCCGCTTCTTCCTGCTTTCCGGTTTCATGCAACACCTCTTTCATTAGATAATAGGCCGTGAAGAAGGTTCGAAAACTATAGCCATGAAGCGCAAGGGTCCCCAGGCTGCTTCCGTAGGCCCAGCCCTGATCCGTGAGATGGTCGTACATGGTAATAAACATCTGTTTTAACTCGTCTTTATGTGACGGGGATGATGTATTATTATAGGCTACAGCTATTCGGTTCATTAGATTGAAATAGCAGACAGCATCCATGTTGCCGGAAACAAGTTGTTTTCCTGACCAATCCGGTAAAATACGTCTGACGGCATTCGCCATGGCAGTTCCGTAATAGATAGGGCGTCCGGTAACAATTCCGTTTTTATAAGTAATATCATACAAGGCATAAGCGCTCTTTAAACTCTGTATCGTTTGCTGCGTAACTTCTGTCGTAGGGCAGATTAACTCGCGCATCCGATCTTCTATTACTCTGATGTTTTCTTTTTGTACGTCACTAACCTTTGATTCCAAAGAAATGTCGGGTTTTGTTTCCAGATGTTTTGCCAGTGAAATCCACGGGTTATTGGATTTTTTATTGATAAACGGAACTTGTTGATCGGCGGTAGGACCTCGGTGATCTATCTTAGCGGCCGTCAAAAGGTGATCGATATATATTTCGCCAGCTGTATCGGGAGCCGTAATTCGTATTTCATTCATTCCCTCTTCGGGAACTCCGACCATATCCCGCTCATAAGCAATCCAGCCCGTACGCCATCCCCGAAATCCAAGTTTAAACGGAAAAGAACAACAAACTTTTCCGTCCTTCAGAAAAGTAAATTGCAACTGCCCTTTGGCCGAAGTCTCACCATACAGCCATACCATAAATACAGACAAAAATTTATCGACACCTGTCGGATCTTTCTTCTCAAAACAGAGTTCTTTCTTTATTGAGAGGATGCCATTGGGTTGGAACTTCCATAACAAAGAGCTCTTTCCATCTTTATAATGTTTATCTGATATCGACACTTCAGAATGAATAGCTTCTACGAAAGAGGGTAGTTCACGGCCTTCGAAAGACAATAACCGGTCATGCTTTATAATCTGAGCAGAGACTGTTAAAGGAAAAACCAAACACAGTAGGTTTTTTAATCTTAAATTCATCATTATTTTCATTGGTATATAATTTCTTTTTAACAATAAAGTCAAAAGCGCCATTTGGATATCCGTTGTTAGCTATCTCTGCTTTAGGTGAGTGATGGCGATTTCATGGTTTTATAGTATGATTTATGTTTGATAAATATAAGAGATACGCTCAATTGCAATCGATCAATATAATCCAATAAAAGTGCAAAATAGTCCTTTTGTCTGCTATTTGCCCAAATATCACGTTATTTGGATCTTTCTCTGGCTTGAGTTCTGGATCACAATTGATATGTCAGATCCTATTTCTTGGTTTTTAGACGAAAAATCAGCTGAGTTATAAAGGAATTCTCATTGTTTATTCAGAAAGAAGGAGAGCTAACCTATTCGCTCTCCTTCTTTTTTTATCTATATTTGCAGATTGTAATACAGTAGAAAGAAACAAAATAAAAGGTATATGACTTTCAAAGGGATGATGAAATTTCTCGTTTCGAATGTGATTGTGCGCAATTTACTCTTACTGGCCCTTGTTATA
>JAVWBH010000231.1:0-4903 GCA_036649595.1 Bacteroidales bacterium | reverse complement strand
CAGCAGTTTCTTTATACAAACTTGGCAAATCATGTCCGGTCTGTCGCATCACCTCAACAACCTTATCAAAGCTTACCCGGTGGCGTCCGTCGGAGAAAGTAGCGTAGATATTGCAATCGAGCGCACGGGCTGCCGCATAAGCATTTCGCTCAATACAAGGGATCTGAACCAGTCCGCAAACAGGATCACAAGTCAATCCCAGGTGATGCTCGAGACCCATCTCGGCAGCATATTCGATCTGAGCCGGCGTACCTCCGAACAACTGGCAGGCAGCGGCGGCAGCCATTGCACACGCAACCCCTACCTCTCCCTGACAACCAACCTGCGCTCCCGATACAGAAGCATTTTGGCGAACCACGCTTCCGATCAGCCCGGCAGTAGCCAGAGCCCGCAGAATACGGGAATCGCGAAATTCACGTGTTTTCTTAAGATAATACAATACCCCCGGCACAACGCCGCACGACCCGCAGGTAGGCGCTGTTACAATCTCTCCGCCGCCGGCATTCTCTTCAGAGGTAGCCAATGCATAAGCATACAGTAACCCGCGGTTTTTCATATTATCTTTATATCCTTTTGCCCGTATCAGGTAATCAGAAGCTTTTCGGCGCAAACCCAATCCGCCGGGCAATACTCCCTCTGCTTCTAATCCGCGCTCTACGGCTGCTTCCATCACATTCCAGACCTCCTGCAAATAATCCCAGATTTCAGGACCTTCATGTTTTTCTACATATTCCCAATAACTACATCCGTGCTCTTCACACCATTGCTGTATTTCATGAAGGGTATTCATTTCATATACCGGTTTTCCGGGAGCCGCATCCATCTCTTCATTGGCCAGGGCACCTCCGCCGATACTATACACATACCAGGAAGCGATCTCTTTATCAGTTGCATCAAAAGCAACGAACCGCATCCCGTTCGGATGAAAAGGTAAAAAGGTTTTAGGTTCCCAGATAATTTCGACAGGAGCAACCGGAGTCAATACATCCAGAATAGCGATATCCGTCATATGCCCTTTTCCGGTAGCAGCCAGACTACCATACAGGGTTACTTCAAAACGAGTTGCGCCTTCGCTCATTGAGAGAAACTGCTCGGCAGCACGTTTAGGCCCCATCGTATGACTGCTTGACGGGCCGCGGCCTATTCTATAAATTTCTTTTATTGAATCCATCTCCTTATTTTAAGGTTTTTAGTTGTGCGAATATACGCATAGTTTGAAAATAACACCATATCTCACCAAATCTGGTTACTTTTGCAAAAAAATATTCACCCAATGAAATCGCCATAACTCACCGAAAGGTGAGGTATCCTATAAAGGGTATATAAATGGCGCATTTGACCTTAGTGGTAAAAAATAATATATACAAATGAAACAATATCTTGATTTATTACAACGGGTTCTGACAGAAGGTACCCACAAAGAAGACCGTACCGGTACCGGCACGATCAGTGTTTTCGGACATCAGATGCGTTTTAACATGGAAGACGGGTTTCCGATGGTAACAACGAAAAAACTTCATCTTAAATCGATCATCTATGAACTGCTGTGGTTTTTAAAAGGAGATACAAACATTAAATACCTGCAGGATCACGGCGTACGTATCTGGAACGAATGGGCAGATGAAAATGGCGATTTAGGACATATCTATGGGTATCAGTGGCGTTCGTGGCCCGACTATAACGGCGGCCACATCGATCAGATAACAGAAGCGATCGAAACGATCCGCAACAACCCCGATTCTCGCCGGATTATTGTCAGTGCCTGGAACGTAGCCGATATTCCGCACATGAAACTACCGCCATGCCATGCTTTCTTTCAGTTTTATGTAGCCGACGGCAAACTCAGCCTGCAGTTATATCAACGCAGTGCGGACATCTTCTTAGGCGTACCGTTCAACATCGCTTCTTATGCGCTTTTATTGTTGATGATGGCACAGGTTACCGGGCTCAAACCTGGAGAATTTGTTCATACACTGGGCGACGCACACATTTACAGCAACCACCTGGATCAGGTAAAACTGCAATTATCGCGCGAACCGATGAAACTGCCGGTCATGAAGCTGAATCCGGAAATCAAAGACCTGTTCGATTTTACATTTGAAGATTTTACACTCGAAGGATACGAATCGCATCCTCATATTAAAGGAGAAGTAGCCGTATGATTTCAATTATCGTAGCCATTGCCGAAAAAAATGCAATCGGCCATCAGCAGGATCTGTTATGTTACCTGCCTGCCGATCTGAAACATTTCAAAACCCTGACAACCGGACACCCGATTATCATGGGGCGGAAAACATTCGAATCGCTGCCGAAAGGAGCATTGCCTAACCGTACCAATATCGTGATGAGCCGGAATAAGGAGAACAAATATCCAGACACCGTGGGTGTCACTTCGCTGCAAGAAGCCATCGAAGCCGCAGGAAACGATCGGGAAATCTTCATTATCGGCGGCGCTTCGGTATATGCAGAAGCACTTCCGTTTGCAGACCGGATGTACCTAACCCTGATACATCACTCATTTCCGGAAGCTGACACCTTCTTTCCGGAATGGAATCCGGAAGAATGGAGTGAGATCACGCGGGAACAACATCCGGCAGATGAAAAAAATCCTCATCCGTACACATTCGTGACGTTAGAGCGTATTACTCAATAAATTCGTCTGCAATATTTACCAGCCACAGGTTTTCTGTCGCACGGGTAAATGCGGTATACAACCAGCGGTAAAAGTCGAGTCCGAGGTGATCTTTATTAATGTATCCCATATCCAGGAATACGTTTTTCCATTGCCCTCCCTGTGCCTTATGACAAGTTACCGCATAAGCATACTTCACCTGCAAAGCATTAAAATAAGGATCTTCCTTCACCCTGCGAATCCGTTCGCGCTGTGAAGGAACTCCTTCATAATCGGCATAAACTTCTTCAAATAATTTTTGATTCATTTCCATCGTAAGGGCAGGCGCCTCCGAATGGAGCGTATCCAGAATAACCTTAACTTCTATCTCAACGCCATAATCAGGAAATACCACTTCTACATCCGCAAAGCGAAAACCATACATTTCCTGCGTTCGGCGTACCCTCTTTATCTCCATGATATCACCGTTGGCAATGAAATCCATCTCTTTGACCTCTTTCCCCCAATGATAATTATTTTTGGCAACCAGCAAAAGATCTCCCCCGTTAAGCTCCTCCTCGCGGTAAAGGATCTGATTACGTACGCCCATATTAAATTGATTGGCCCGTTTATTCGACCGGGTAATGATAATTGTTTCGTCCAGGCCATCTCTGCTGTAGGCGTTGCTGATTTCATCAATCAGTTCAGGCCCCATTACTTTACGTACATCTTTAAAATCGCCTAATTTCAACCGCGGTAATCCATAAGGCTCCCCTTGCTCCATCACCTCCCTCAAATGGGTGGCATTAAACAAGATACCCGAATCATGAGCCTGCCGGGCTACCTCTGTCAGGCAAAAATAGGAAACATGTAATCCGAAGCCGCGCAGTGTTTGCGGCTGTAAGGCCGGGCTGGCAAGCTGCCCCACCGGCGGGAGCTGAGCGATATCTCCCAATATCAACAATTTGCAATTTTCTCCGCCAAATACATATTCGATCAGATCATCGAGCAAATGCCCCGTACCAAAAGAGGATCCGTCTGATGAGTTCGAAATCATCGAGGCTTCATCAACAATAAAGAGTGTGTTTTTTTGCAGGTTATCGGCAATCTGAAAACCTTCCATATCAACCGAGAAACTCTTCTGACGGTAAATTTTCTTGTGGATCGTAAAAGCAGAATGTCCTGCATAAGAGGAAAATACTTTTGCGGCACGGCCGGTAGGCGCTAACAGTACAGTTTTTTGGTTTAATTCTGTTAATGTCTTTACCAAAGCTCCCACAAGGGATGTTTTACCCGTACCAGCATATCCCTGCATTAAAAAGGTGGCATCCGACTGATTAGCCAGAAGGAATTCAGTCAGATTGGTTATTAATTGGTCCTGCTGTAAATTCGGTATAAAAGGGAGATTCTGTACTACTCTCTCTTTCAGGAGGTCAATTATCATAAATTAATCAATAAAAATATCCCTAAATATAGTGTTTACAATTTTTCTTTTTTAAATTTGCCCAGAGAAATAATCAAAAAAAATAACAATACTTAGCCATGAACGGTTTATTTAAATTATTATTAGTAGTCGCTATTGGAGTTCTGGGATATCTGTGTGTAGAGAGCATCATGGGTCCTATTCGTTTTGAACATGAAAAAGGTATCCGGGATAAAGCTACCATTCAGCGTCTGATCGATATCCGTAAAGCACAAATTGAATACCGTAACCTAAACGGTACTTACACTGCAAGTTTTGACACATTGATCGATTTCGTTAAAAACGGAAAACTTCCTTTCGTTGTAAAAATGGGTACATTAACAGATGCTCAGCTTGAATCCGGTTTGACAGAAAAGAAAGCAATGGAAATTCTGAAAAAAGGAAAACAAGACGAAATTGCAAAAAATGGTCTTGAAAACTTCCGCCGTGACACAATTTTCGTAAATGTTGCAGACACAATCTACGGAACATCATTCGTTCCGGATTCTCTTCGTTTCGTTCCGTTCTCTCATGGTACTGCCCAGTTTGAAATGGCTACCGGAGAAATCTTGAATGCATCTGGTTATGTAATGAAATTGTTCGAAGCAAAAACTCCATATACAGTTTATCTGAAAGGTCTTGACAAACAGGAAATCATCAACATTGCCGACCGTGCCAAGAAAACAGACAAATATCCGGGACTACAAGTTGGTTCAATTGTTGAGCCGAATAACAATGCCGGTAACTGGGAGTAATCATGGATTGCTCTACAAGCAAAGAATATACATTATCCATCCGGCTGATGCCGGATGGATTTTCTTTTTCTATAC
>JAVWBH010000230.1:3431-4923 GCA_036649595.1 Bacteroidales bacterium | reverse complement strand
GTAAATAATTTTTTCGATTAAATTTGTATTTTTGCAGATAGACAACCTTTTAAAGCGGATAAAAAACGCAAAACATCCTATAAAACGTTTTTATCGCTTACCCTCTCATTTAATGAATTTTGAAAATACTTCCAACATGAGCAATATTGATGATTTTGAACCGGTTGACAATGTGAATGATCCGGACATCGATCCGGCGGAGAATGATGCGGCAGAAGCCGAGAGCCACTCTTCTTATAAAGTTGCCGCCGGAGATCCGGGCGAACTAAAACATCATCTTTCGGGGATGTACCAGAACTGGTTTCTGGATTATGCATCGTACGTTATTCTGGAACGCGCCGTACCTCATGTGATCGACGGACTGAAACCGGTGCAACGCCGTATCCTGCATTCGATGAAAAACCTCGACGACGGACGATACAATAAGGTAGCCAACATCATCGGGCACACCATGCAATATCATCCTCACGGGGATGCGTCTATCGGCGATGCATTGGTACAGCTGGGGCAAAAAGACCTGCTGATCGACTGCCAGGGAAACTGGGGTAACGTATTTACCGGCGACAGCGCGGCCGCACCCCGTTATATCGAGGCGCGCCTGTCGAAATTCGCCCTTGAAGTGCTTTTCAACCCGAAAACAACCAACTGGAAACTTTCGTATGACGGCCGTAACAAAGAGCCGATCACACTGCCCGTAAAATTTCCGCTTCTGCTCGCTCAGGGAGTGGAAGGGATTGCCGTAGGGTTATCTTCGAAAATCCTGCCGCATAACTTCAACGAACTGCTGGATGCTTCTATCGCCTACCTGAAAGGCGATGACTTCAGAATCTATCCGGATTTTCAGACAGAAGGGCTGATCGATGTTACCAAATACAACGACGGAGAACGCGGGGGATCAGTTAAAGTACGCTCCCGCATCGAGAAAATAGACAATAAAACGCTGGCTATCCGCGACCTGCCTTACGGCCGCACCACCTCGTCTTTGATCGACTCTATTCTGAAAGCCAACGATAAGGGTAAAATAAAGATTCGCAAGGTAGACGACAATACCGCGCACGAAGTAGAGATCCTGGTACATCTGGCTCCGGGAGTATCGTCGGATAAAACGATCGATGCCCTGTATGCCTTCACGGATTGCGAGATAAGCATATCGCCGAACTGTTGTATCATTTCGGATAACAAGCCGCACTTCCTGAATGTGAGCAAGGTATTGCGCGACAGTGCCGACTCGACCCTGCAGTTACTGAAACTGGAACTGGAGATCCAGAAAGGTGAATTGCAGGAACAGCTACACTTTTCGTCGCTCGAAAAGATCTTTATCGAAGAACGGATTTACAAAGACAAGGAGTTCGAAAACAGTAAAGACATGAAAGAGGCAGTGTTGCATATCGATAAGCGACTGACTCCGTTTAAACCGTCTTTCCTGCGTGAGATTACCGAACAGGATATTCTGCGCCTGATGGAGATCAAAATGGGGCGTATCCTCAAATTC
>JAVWBH010000230.1:0-3364 GCA_036649595.1 Bacteroidales bacterium | reverse complement strand
TGATCAAAACCTGGCCAACATGGTTCGGTTTACCATCAACTGGTATCAATATCTGAAAAAGAAATACGGGGCACAGTATCCGCGCCGTACCGAAATACGGAGCTTCGACACGATTGATACGGCGAAAGTGGTGGAAGCAAATGAGAAACTGTATATCAACCGCGAAGAGGGATTCATCGGTACCGATTTGAAAAAAGACGAATTCATCTGCAACTGCTCGGATATCGACGATATTATTATCTTCTACAAAGACGGGAAGTATAAGATCGTAAAAGTGTGTGACAAACTCTATATCGGAAAAAATGTATTGTATGTAAACGTGTTCCGCAAAAACGATACGCGAACCATTTACAACGTGGTTTACCGCGACGGAAAAGACGGACTACACTTTATCAAACGTTTTGCCGTAACGGGGATTACCCGCGATAAGGAATACGATATTACGCAGGGTAAACCGGGATCGCGCCTTGTACATTTTACGGCCAACCCGAACGGAGAAACCGATATTCTAAAAATCACATTTAAGCCGAAGTTGCGTATGAAGCAGCTGCAGCTGGAAAAAGATTTTTCGGAAATCGCGATCAAAGGACGCCAGTCGATCGGTAATATCCTTACAAAAAATGAGATCCACCGGATCGTTCTGAAAGAAAAAGGAGGCTCTACGCTGGGCGGCCGCAAGGTATGGTTCGATTTCGATGTAAACCGACTGAACTACGACAGCCGCGGAGAACTGCTGGGAGAATTCAACTCTGACGACCTGATCCTGGTTATCCTGAAGAGCGGCGAATATTATACGTCGAACTTCGACAGCAGTAATCATTACGAACCGAATATTCTGCGTATCGAGAAGTTTGATCCGCATAAGGTCTGGACTGTAGCACTCAACGATGCCGATCAGGGATTTCCTTATCTGAAACGCTTCAAACTGGAGGCCAATACGAAAAAGCAAAGCTTCCTGGGTGAGAATCCGAAATCGGAAATTATACTGATTACCGACGAGCCTTATCCGCGTATGGAAGCGGTATTCGGCGGAGGTGACAGTTTCCGTGAGGCTCTGATTATCGATGCGGAAGAGTTTATCGGCGTAAAAAGCTTTAAAGCCAAAGGGAAGCGAATCACGACTTTCAAACTGGCAGCGGTCAATTCGCTCGAGCCTGTGCGCCGGGAAGAGGATACGCCCGATCAACCGCAACAGCCGAATCTGTTCTGATTATTAAAAAACAAAACATAGAGGATGTGCCTCGAAGAACAACCTGTTTTCTTCAGGCACATCTCCTTATAAAACCGATTTCCGAATGAAATCTCCCTAACTCATCTAAAGCAGAAATACCCGACACCGGGTATCTGAAAGGCGCATTTGACCTTAGTGTTAAAAAAATTAGATAACATACAAATGAAAAACTATCTACTTATTCCTTTTCTGCTTCTGCTGTCGGCAGGAGTATCCGGACAAGACTCTGTTGCCATTCGTTCTGTCACTTCTTCGACTATGCTGGGTATTGGCAGTTCGGACGTGCTCGACACCTATCTGACTCCGCTCGATTACAGCGGGTTTCATTTGAGCCTCCTAAACGAACGAATGCAGGTAGCCCGGTTTGGTGCCGGAAAATGGGTGAACCAACAGAAAATATGGGTGGAATATTCGTCTAACGACAACAGCGCGCAAAACGGATTAGTAGCAACGGGATTTTTGGGGTATTCGTGGGGTACCAACTGGAAGCAGAAACTCGCCCCCGGACTGGTTGTGATGGCGGGGCCTTATGTAGCGGCTGAAACAGGGTTTATCTATAACCTGCGCAACGGCAACAATCCGGCATCGGCCAAATTATCGGTCGAAACAGGAGCTGCCGTAATGGGTGTATATCAATTGAACCTATTTCCTAAATTTCCGATCACCTTACGCTATCAGGCATCGATGCCCGTGATGAGTGTTTTCTTTTCGCCCCATTATGAACAATCTTATTATGAGATCTTTTCGTTGGGTAATACCGACGGAATCGTTCGTTTCGGATCGTTCCATAATAGATTCGATATGAATAATTACTTTACGGTAGATCTGCCGGTAGGCGCCATGAACCTGCGTATCGGATTTCTGAATAAAATTCACAACACACACGTAAATGATATTAAGACACGCCGCATCAGCAACTCTTTCCTGATCGGATTCTCAAAAGAATTTCTGCCTTTCAGCAGGAAAAAACCCTCAGTAAACGCAACCAGAATCAACAACGCCTTGTTTTAAAGCATTATGAGAAATATTATATCCTTTCTGGCGGTACTGCTGACAATCTCTTTCCCGGCTTGTGTGGAAGAACCTCAGTTTGCCAATACACCGCAGGGCAATTTTGAGGCCTGTTGGAAAATACTCAATGAGAAATATTGTTTTTTTTCTTACAAAAAAGAAGAATACGGGCTCGACTGGGACGAAGTATATGAGCGATACAGCCGGCAAATCGGAGCCGATATCAAGCGGGACTCTCTTTTTAAAGTACTCAACAATATGATGGGGGAACTACGCGACGGCCATGTCAATCTGTACACTCCGTTTAATGTGGGACGTTACTGGACCTGGTTTCAAGACTACCCCCGTAACTTCGATGCCAATATCCAGCGTTATTACCTGGGCAATGACTACATGATTGCCGGAGGGGTAAAGTATACGGTACTTCCAGATTCAATCGGGTACATTTATTATGGCAGTTTCTCGAGTCCTGTGGGTGAGTCGAACCTCGACTATATCCTGGCATACCTGCATTCGTGTAAAGGTATTATTATCGATGTCCGCGATAATGGAGGCGGATCGCTGACTCAGGTAAACACGATTGCCGGCCGGTTTACCAATGAAAGATTATTGTCGGGATACATACAACATAAAACGGGTAAGGGGCATGATGATTTTTCAGACCTGTATCCGATGTACCTGGACCCTTCTGCCCGGATTCATTACAATAAACCGGTAGCATTGCTGACCAATCGATCCGTATTCAGCGCGGCGAATAATTTCGTGAGTGTCATGAAACTCCTGCCGCAGGTAATAACCGTGGGCGACAGAACGGGAGGCGGCAGCGGACTTCCTTTTTCGTCCGAATTGCCAAACGGATGGTCTATCCGGTTTTCCGCATCCCCCATTTATGACGCCGAAAAGCGCCATACCGAATTCGGGATTGATCCGGATGTCAAAGTTGATATGCGAAAAAGCGATATCGCCGACGGGATTGATACGATTATTGAAAAAGCCCGCGAAATACTATCGGGCCGTTTTTAAGAAAATCATCCTTTACCTGAAATAATCTCATTTTTATTTTAGTTAAATATCCTTTTTCGCACTACTGAAAATCAAATACTTGGCAAGCATTCAACAAAT
>JAVWBH010000229.1:0-4928 GCA_036649595.1 Bacteroidales bacterium | reverse complement strand
CTGCTATCGGATGGGAGAGTTCGGATACGGAAGACGAGAAGTCGCGACAGAAAAATGCCTGGGTGATTTCACAGCGAGGCCATGCCGTTGCCAATGGGCTGCCGGTGGTTTCGGTCAACCGTACCGGTTGGGAACCGGATCCGTCTGCTCAGACCAATGGTATTACGTTCTGGGGAAACAGCTTTGTTGCCGGTCCGCAGGGTGAAATCCTTTTCGAAGCATCGAATACCGAAGAGGTAAACGCCGTGGTAGAGGTAGATATGGAGCGTTCGGAAAATGTGCGCCGTTGGTGGCCGTTCTTGCGCGATCGCCGTATTGATGCTTATGGCGGTATTACAAGTCGTTTTTTGGATTAAGAAATTTAAGATAATTAGTCCCGGCAACCCGAGTGGTTGTCGGGGCTTTTTTGTTAAAGAACCATTCGCGGTCAGATTATCAACCATCCTTATAAATATTCAACGGATATAAGACCTGTTTCAACAGAATCAACAGTTTTTCGGATTTGTGCAGCTTACATTTGCCTTAACCAAATGATAATTCTGTTTTATATATTATGAAAAAAACAACACCATTTTCTCTCTTTTCCTGTTGTCTGCTTTTCTGCTCTGCATCTTTGCAGGCAAAAGAGATCCGGATCGAGAACCGCACTCTTTCCTGTACGCAAAAAGAGGATGTCGTTATTCTTAAAAGCAAATCTGTACGAACACCTTTTGAAGTTGTCCTTAATCCGGATAAGGAATGGGGAACGGCACGGGTTGAAAAAATCGCAGTTGCCGGTAAAGGTGCCGGTCAACAATTGGTTTTCCCCACAGCAAACGGCCACTCGGTTTGTTTGTCGCTTTTTGAGGATATTCCTTTTTTATATGTTTCTTCTTTGATTGCGAACAACACCGGAAAACCTGTTTCGATTAAAGAATTCAGTTTCTCTCCTCTTCACGTTAAATCGGATATTAATGCCGATCAGCTGGTAACCCTGGGTACCGGAGGCTGGAGCCGGGCGGCGAAAGAGCAGGGGAGTTTTACGTATTCGCTATTGGCAGATCCGGTTTCACGGCACTCTGTATTCGTCGGTTGGGCTACCCAATACCGGGGATTGGGGTTGGTGCGTTTTGCTCCGGTCGATAAGCAAACCTCCCGCTTTGATTCGCATCTTGAATTCGGAAATCTCTCTTTGAATGCAGACTCACGGAAAGCATCCGATACATTGGTTGTGGCTTTCTTCGAAGACGGACGTCGCGGGCTGGAAACTTACGCCGATCTTTTGGCTAAGACTTATCAAATCCGACTACCGCAAAAACCGGAAGTGCATTGTACCTGGTATTATCGCAACAAAGAACGTTCGGGGGCAAGTAATGAAACGGATCTCACGGCGAATGTGCTTTTTGCCGCCAAAGAATTGAAACCTTTCGGTCTGAATGTAATTCAGATTGACGACGAATGGCAGACCCCGCTGTGTAAGGATAAGACCGAGCCGGTAAAACTGGGCAACGGACCCGTAAAAAACTTTGCCGCTCATAACGCGAATTTCCCGTCGGGTATGGCGCATATGTCGGATGTGATTGAAAAGAACGGTTTTACGTCAGGACTGTGGTTTATGCCTTTTTCGGGAGATGTCCATCATCCGGATTTCGACTCTGAAATGTTTGCTAAAAATGCACAAGGCGAGGTTTACGAAATTCAGAAATGGTCGGGCACGCCAATCGATGCGTCTTCTCCAAAAGGCGAATCGTTTTTGAGAGAACGATTCAACCGCATTTGCAACTGGGGTTACACGTATTTGAAAATCGACGGACTACACAGTGGTGCGCCATCTGAAAATATCTATATTAACCGCGATTATAAAGGAACTCCTTTGTATGCGGATGCGCGGATCCATGATCCGGAAATGACTTTCGTCGAGTTGTTTCGTAAAGGAATCGGTATGCTCAGAGCTGAAGCACCGGGAGCTTTCTTGCTGGGTTGTTCGGCTACCCAAAATATGAGCTCTTTTGCACCTGCCTTCGGTTTGGTAGATGCAATGCGCGTAGGGCCGGATAATGATTCGGCGGCCAACGGACGTTGGAAAAATGTGACCCGCGGCGCCGATTATGCCGGTAATCTGTTTTTTCTGAATAACAGAGTGTGGTATAATGATCCGGATCCGTATTATGTACGTACATCTAATCCGCTTCATATGGCTCGTTGGATGGTTTCCTGGCAAACGATTTCAGGGGCGATGGGTACATCCAGCGAACAGTATCCTGAATTGCCGGCAGAACGCCTCGATCTGATCAAAAGAGCATTGCCTACTCATAATTATCCGGCCCTCCCGGTTGATATTCTGGAAAATGAACATCCCCGGATCTGGAAGGTAGATAATGAACGCATGAGTGTTATCGGACTTTTTAACTGGTCGGATAAGGAGCCTCTTAATCTGGAATATGACCTTGCCCGAATGGATATGAGCGCAAAACGGTCATATGAGGTATTCGATTTCTGGGAGAATCGTTATGTCGGAACGATGCGCGGTAAGCTGGCTACCCTGGTTGACAAGGCTTCTTGTAAAGTCTGGGCGGTGCGTGAATCGAAATCACATCCGCAGGTACTGAGTACGTCGCGTCATATTACGCAGGGGTTAATGGATATCGTTTCTGAAAAATGGAATGGTGCTACAAACACATTGAGCGGCCGGTCGGCAATGGTAGCCAATGATTCGTATGAGTTGCGAATCGTAGTACCCGGCGGATTAAAAATATCCGAAGCTACCGCAGGCGGCAAAAAAATGAAGGTGGTACGCGAAAATAATTTCTACCGGGTTTCAATACTACCTGACAAAACAGGCGAATGTGAATGGGTTGTTCGGTTTACGAAATAATCAGATCCAAAAATAGATACACAAAGAGAGCTCGCAGGAAGCATGTTTTTTCCTGCGAGCTCTCTTTTTATTAAACGACCTTTCGGGCCGGACCCGGCATACCGGTTGTTATTGTGCGATTTTACGAAGTGGTTTCATAACCAATCCTTCCATTATCTTATAGGCCTCCATGTTCGGATGAATGCCGTCGGACGCATATTTTTTAGGCAGGCCACCCCGCTCGTCCGCTAATGCATTGTAATAATCTACGTATGGAATCTTGTTTTTATCGGCATATGCCCGGATCATTTCATTTAGTTTTTTCACCTCTCCCGCCGGCTTCAGCTCTTTGCGCCATGGAAATTCATAAGCAGGCAATACAGAACAGAGAACTACTTTTATCTTATTTGCTTTAGCCAACTGGCACATTGACTCGATATTCCCCATTACGTTTTGAAGCGAAATAGGGCCGTTGTTCTGGGCGATATCGTTCGTTCCCGCCAATATAACCACTGCTTTCGGCTTCAGGTCGATCACGTCCCGGCGAAATCGGACAAGCATTTCCGAAGAGGTCTGTCCGCTGATACCGCGGCCGGCAAAACGATTGTTTAAGAAGAATGCCGAATCCTGGCGATACCATCCTTCGGTAATGGAGTTGCCCATGAATACTACTTTAACGGGCATTTCGACCGACGCATTCTGCGCTTCGTACCGATTGAATCTGGCCCAGTCTTTTTGTGCGAATATGCCCAGCGCGATAGCCAGGAAACTAAATAGGAGAGTTGTTTTTTTCATGTGTATGTTTTTTGTGTATTTCTGAAATAGTATGTTTCTGTAAATGTGCTTGTTTTACAAAGACTGAATCGTACAAAAATAATATCAAATCTATTTTATAGAGGTTATTCGGAGAAAAAATATTTACTTTGGATAACATTTTTTTTAATAATTCATCACAGAAAAAACAATGAAAACAAGTAATGTATTGCGCTTGGTTGCCCTTGGGGTGCTGATCGTGGCCGGAATCACTGTATTGGGGTTCTTTTGCCGAATGGAGCGCATTGATGCCGGACATACCGGAATCCGTGTTAATATGGTAGGCGATAATAAAGGTGTTGACGATATTACGGAAGTAACGGGTTGGGTAATGTACATGCCGCTTTTTACCGCAATTTATGAGTTTCCGATTTATACTCAGGTAAAAGATTATGATGTATTTCGTGTAAATGCGAAAGACGGATCAGAATTTACCGTCGATCCTACCCTGAGCTATTTTGTTGATCAGGAGGCTGTACCGCGTATTTTCCGCCAGTACCGTAAGAGTTTGAAAGAGCTTGAAAACGGGTATTTGAAAAATGTAATTTATGATTGCTACCGATTGACGGCAAACAGTTTTACATCTGACTCTTTAATGAGTAACCGGGGTATTTTCGAAGAAGAAGTTCAGACACGTCTGCAGGAAACTTTGCGAAAAGAAGGATTTGTTTACCAGCAACTTACTTCGAATATTATCCCGCCGCAATCATTGAAAGATGCGATCGATGCTAAAAACCGGACCATACAGGAGGCAATGCAGGCTGAAAACAAAGTACGCCAGGCTGAAGCCGATGCCCGTATCCGCCGTATCAAAGCCGAAACCGAAAAATATGAGAATGATATGAAATCGTCTGCATTGACACCTCTGATTATTCAGCAGATGTTTATTGAAAAATGGGACGGAAAGCTTCCCGTATATGGCGAAGTGCCTAAAATGATGCAGAGCCTGACAAAATAATCCGGATAATTATTAGTATGGCCCTTTATCTATGTTGTACCCTCATTGCTGGTTATTCTATACTCCATTAAGAAAAAAATAAATAACGTCATTTCAACTTAATGCGGCATTAGAAGACCTCTGTAGCGCTTAACTTAGCACTACTCTTCGAAAGAATATCTTTACGAATACCCATATATTGGTTAAGTATGCTTGATTTCAACTGTGTAATTTAAAGGTGTGGTAATCTTTGAATACAGGGATAAGTCGGCTGCTTAGCCAATTTATGTTTTGGCCTGATTTTTAAGGCTCACCTGTAAAAGTTGGGGGATAGATTAAAAAATA
>JAVWBH010000228.1:0-4960 GCA_036649595.1 Bacteroidales bacterium | reverse complement strand
CATAATGTGATGAATTCGACAGAGAGCCATGCCTTGCGAAAGGGAGCTCTCTGTACTTTTTTTTATAGAACCCCTTTGATATCCAACTTATTATACTTATATTTATATACCTATCATCTTTTTATATACACCTTAAATCGAACGCATATGAAAGTAGGTATTCCAAAAGAAATCAAAAACAATGAAAACAGGGTTGCTCTTACCCCTGCCGGTACAAAAGCTCTAACAAGCAGAAATCATGCTGTATATGTTCAACACGAAGCCGGTATCAACAGTGGATTTTCCGATGAAGACTATGAAAAGGCCGGTGCGATTATTTTGCCCGATATCGAATCGGTTTACGCAATAGCCGATATGATTGTAAAGGTAAAAGAACCCATTGAACAAGAATATAAGTTGATCAGGCCGCATCAGTTGATCTTTACTTATTTTCATTTCGCTTCGAGCAAAAAATTAACCGACGCCATGGTGGCCGCCCATGCGGTTTGTCTTGCCTATGAAACGGTAGAAAAAGAAGATCACTCTTTGCCTTTATTAATTCCGATGTCTGAAGTAGCCGGAAGAATGTCGGTACAAGAAGGAGCTT
Organism: Bacteroidales bacterium; assembly: GCA_036649595.1. GTDB lineage: Bacteria > Bacteroidota > Bacteroidia > Bacteroidales > JAUNSR01 > JAUNSR01. The sequence goes on along the minus strand of JAVWBH010000228.1, from coordinate 4,374 downwards.
TCTTTTTGGAAAAACCCCACGGCGGAAAAGGGATTCTGTTAGGAGGCGTTCCGGGTGTGAAACCTGCCAAAGTTTTAATTTTAGGAGGAGGCATCGTAGGCCATAATGCGGCGATCATTGCTGCCGGCATGGGAGCCGATGTTACTATTTGCGATATATCTATCCCCCGATTACGTTATTTAAGTGAGATTCTTCCCAAAAACGTCAGAACACTGATGTCATCCGAATACAGTATTGCGGCCGAATTACCGTCGACCGACCTGGTTATCGGGGCTGTACTTATACCGGGAGCCAAAGCACCCCATCTGATTACCCGCGAGATGTTGTCTCTGCTGAAAAAAGGGTCTGTAATGGTAGATGTAGCCATCGATCAGGGAGGATGTTTTGAAACCTCACGCCCGACATCTCACGATAACCCAACTTATGAAGTAGACGGTATTGTACATTACTGCGTAGCAAATATTCCGGGAGCCGTACCTTTTACTTCAACTCTGGCGCTTACAAATGCAACACTGCCTTATGTTATTCTCTTAGCAGATCTCGGATGGAAAGAAGCCTGCGAAAAAAAACCGGACTTAAAGAAAGGGCTGAACATTGTGGAAGGTGAAATCGTACTTTCGGCTATCCGGGAAGCTTTCCAATAAGAAAGCTTTATAAGATCCGATCCGATTTTGTCATTGATACTATACTACGCCACGTTATTCGTACAGATAAGCGAATAACGTGGCTTTTTTATCGGCATTTCTCCCGGAATCTTCTATTTTTGTATCTTATTATAACGACAGATACACATGCTTCCGCTGATCTTTCTATTCTTTTTTATCATACTGACAGGAACGGGATATATTGTAATTTTCCGAAACCTGGGAAAGCAAATGCAAAAAAATCCATTCTTCCGAAAAGGAGGAATTATTTTTACCGCAACGCTTCTGCTGCTTCCGCTGCTTTTACCCTCGCTGGTTTATTTAAGAGTAATCGATACGGATTCCTCTTTTTTTATGTGGGGCGTATTCTGTTTTATCCTGTTTAGCATTCCCGCAGTCTTCTTTCTGCTCTATTCCGGAATTCTAATCTTGCCCGTCAGGCGCATAAAAAAAGCCCGGGCATTTTCCGGGATATTCGGACTAAGTTGTTCGCTTATATTATTCTCTATGATTTTATATGGCGGCGTTATCGGCAGAAGAAAACTCGTTATACAACGAGAAGTACTCTCCTTTTCGAATCTTCCGGCTTCATTCGACGGATTACGCATCGTACAGCTTTCAGACTTACATTTAGGCAGTTTACGCCATGACCCTGAATATGTAGAAGCTATTTCAGATTCGATAAAAGCGCTTCGGCCCGACATCCTGTTCTTTACCGGAGATTTGGTAAACTCACGTGCAGACGAAGCTGCTGTTTTCCGGTCGGTATTGAGTGGTATCCGGGGAAAAGAAGGTACATTTTCTGTTTTAGGAAACCACGACTATGGGTTTTATTATCCGTGGAATTCAGAGGCGGAGCGATTGCGTAATCTCGAACAATTACAAAAAATCGAACAGGATGCCGGGTGGCAACTACTCAATAACGCCCACCGTTATCTAAAAAGAGGCACAGACAGTATTGCGATCATAGGTGTCGAGAACTGGGGCGAGAAACGATTCGGTCAGCAAGGAAACCTGGCAAAGGCTATGCAAGGTATACCCGATTCGGTATTCTCCTTACTCCTTTCTCATAATCCGGTTCACTGGAAATCGGAAGTAATACCTCAAAGTAATATTGAGCTGACATTTTCAGGCCATACCCACGCTATGCAACTTCAAATCGGAGATTATTCCCCTTCCGGCTGGATCTATCCACAATGGAGCGGAATATATCGGGATAATGATCAATATTTAAATGTAAACCGGGGAACCGGATTTGTTATATTTCCGGCGCGAATCGGAGCATACCCGGAAATAACATTAATCGAATTAAGAACTAAAAAAGAATGAGCACGAATTTCAACATTCTCATTTCAAAGGCACTAAACATCAGTGAGCAGCAAATCGCCAATACGGTAAAACTGCTGGATGAAGGAGCCACTATTCCATTTATCAGCCGTTATCGTAAAGAGATGACAGGAGCTCTGGATGAAGTTCAGATCGCAGCAATTAATGATACGTTTAACAAATTAAAGGAGATTGAAAAAAGAAAAACAACGATCCTTTCTACAATTGAAGAGCAAGGTAAGCTAACCGGCGAACTAAAAAAACGTATCGAACAGAGTTGGGATGCTACTGAACTTGAAGATATTTATCTGCCTTTTAAACCCAAACGACGTACTCGTGCCGAAATGGCCCGCGAAAAAGGTCTTGAGCCATTAGCGACCTTCCTATTATTTCAACAGCCGGGCGATATCGTAGCCAAAGCAGACTCTTTTGTAAAAGGCGATGTAAAAGATAACGACGACGCGCTCAAAGGTGCACGTGATATCATTGCAGAATGGATTAATGAAGATGAAAAATCACGTAATGCCATTCGTAACGTATTTTCGCGCGAGGCTGTGATCTCTTCAAAAGTAGTAAAAGGAAAAGAAGAAGAAGGAAGTAAATACCGTGATTATTTTGACTGGTCAGAACCACTCAAACGATGTTCCTCACATCGCATGCTTGCCCTGCGCCGCGGTGAAAATGAAGGTATTCTGAAAGTGAATATTGAGCCGGAAGATGAAATCTGCCTTGAAAGGCTCGAACGACAACATGTCAAAAGCAATAATCCGGCATCTCAACAAGTTGGCGAAGCCGTAAAAGACGCTTATAAACGACTGTTGAAACCATCTATCGAAACAGAATTTTCGCAGCTTTCGAAAGAAAAGGCCGATGAAGAAGCCATTCGGGTATTCGCCACAAATTTGCGCCAGTTGCTTTTAGCGGCTCCTCTCGGACAAAAACGCGTATTGGCTATTGATCCCGGATACAGAACCGGATGTAAAGTAGTGTGTCTGGATGCTCAGGGCAACCTGCTGCATAATGAAACAATTTACCCGCATCCTCCTCAGAATCAGACCGCGCTTGCAAGCAAGAAGCTCTCTTCATTAGTTGAGCAATACCAAATTGAAGCAATCTCTATCGGAAACGGTACCGCAAGCCGCGAAACAGAAGCTTTCGTTACCTCGTTACGCTATGACCGGAAATTACAAGTATTTGTTGTGAGCGAAGACGGAGCTTCTATTTATTCCGCCTCTAAAATTGCCCGCGAAGAGTTTCCCGAATATGATGTAACGGTAAGAGGAGCTATTTCAATTGGACGTCGTCTGATGGACCCGCTGGCCGAATTGGTTAAAATCGATCCGAAATCAATTGGAGTAGGCCAATACCAATATGACGTCAACCAGTCTTTATTGAAAAAATCTTTAGATCAGACAGTTGAAAACTGTGTAAATCAGGTTGGGGTAAATGTGAATACGGCAAGCAAACACTTGTTGACTTATATTTCAGGTCTCGGGCCGCTGCTTGCTCAGAATATTGTGAATTACCGGGCTGAGAACGGGCCGTTTTCTACCCGTCGCGAATTAATGAAAATACCGCGCATGGGAGAAAAAGCATTTGAGCAGTCTGCCGGTTTCCTTCGCATATCCGGTGCATCTAACCCGCTGGATAATTCGGCCGTACATCCTGAAAGTTATGGGATTGTCGAACAAATGGCGAAAGATCTGAATTGCACGGTTGCCGAACTGATTCAAGACAAAGAGCTGCGTGCTAAAATCAGACCGGAAAAATACATAACAGATACGATTGGGTTACCTACCCTGAATGATATTCTGAAAGAGCTAGAAAAACCGGGATTAGATCCGCGCCAACAAATCAAAGTGTTCGAATTCGATCCGAATGTAAGAACAATCAATGATTTGCGTGAGGGACAGGTTTTACCGGGTATCGTAACAAACATCACAAACTTCGGATGCTTTGTCGATGTAGGCATCAAAGAAAACGGGCTGGTTCATGTATCGCAACTGGCTGATCGCTTTATTTCCGATCCGACAGAAATCGTATCGATCCACCAACATGTAACCGTAAAAGTATTATCGGTTGATATGGATCGTAAACGTGTACAATTAACCATGAAAGGTATCTGAGAATGAATAAGGTATTTATTTCGTTGGGAAGTAATACGGCAGACGGAGAGATTAATTTAAATAATGCCATCCGAATGATCTCTGAGAAAGCCGCGAAGTTTCAGTTTTCATCGATTTATGAAACAGAACCGGTAGGAGAACATAAACATGCCAAATACAAGAATTGCGTAGGCTTAATCTATACGACCGAATCCTTCGACGTCTGGCAACAGTTTTTTAAAACAATTGAGAAAGAAATGGGGCGTACTCCGGAGTTAAAGCTTACCGGAAATGTACCT
>JAVWBH010000227.1:0-4965 GCA_036649595.1 Bacteroidales bacterium | reverse complement strand
TTACTTCTGCCAATTCAGGGCATTTCTGAATGCATAATTTAATTATTTTCATCGGAATAGATTATATCTGTTGTTTGTTTATAAATGCGAATCCTCGTTAAAATATATAACAATTTTTTAATGCGTTTGTTTTGCGATAGGTTACAGCTTTTACAAATAAAACGATCGGCATCTTCGGTGTGCATAATCATTTGCCCCGGAGATGCCGATCGTTTTATTTGTAAATTAAGAATATGCTGGGTACCCGTGGCAGTTCTTTTTTTCCTTTAGCCCATTCTGCAACTGTTTTTGTTACGATCGACTCATCTTCGCAGGTAATGTTGGATGCGATGCAAAGACGGGTTTGCGGGCGGCAGTTTTTGATGATATCTTCCAGCATCTTATTATTGCGGTAAGGCGTTTCGATAAAAAGCTGAGTCTGGTTTTCGCCGTAAATACGCCCCTCGAGGGTCTTTATCCGTTTACCGCGTTCGCCGGCTTCGATCGGGAGGTATCCGTGGAAGGCAAAACTCTGGCCGTTGAATCCGCTACCCATGACAGACATTAAAATAGAAGAGGGACCTACCAGCGGTACCACTTTCATTTTTTCACGTTGGGCAATTGCTACGACGTCTGCTCCCGGATCTGCGATGGCGGGGCATCCGGCTTCTGAGATAATTCCGACAGACTGGCCTGCTTTCAGCGGGGTGAGATAACCGGATACCTCTTCGGGTGAAGTATGTTTGTTTAATTCATAAAACGTAAGCGTATCGATATCGATCGAGGGATCAGCCTTTTTTAGAAAACGGCGTGCAGTACGGATGTTTTCAACGATAAAATGGCGGATATTCCGGATCACTTCCAGGTTGTATGCCGGTAACACCCGGTCGTGTTCTGTTTCGCCTAAAGTGACGGGAATAAGGTATAATGCAGTCTGCATAGGGATATGATTATAGTTTATGATGTAAAAGTACTAAATTTGTGCATTCAAACTGAGCGTTTATGCAATTACCCGAATCATTTATCAGCCGGATGAAGGCTCTCCTGGGAGACGAATATCCCGCTTTCGAACAGGCTTTACAAAAAGAACAGTCGGTAAGTATCCGATATAATCCGGCGAAAACAGATTTTTTGCCGGAGACCGAACGTGTGCCCTGGACCTCTCTGGGATATTATCTGAGAGAACGCCCTGCCTTTACGTTCGACCCGTTATTTCATGCCGGTACCTATTATGTACAGGAAGCATCGTCGATGTTTCTCGAACAGGTGATCCGCCGGTATGTGAGCAGTGCTGTGCGTTATCTGGATCTTTGCGCGGCGCCCGGCGGCAAGACGACGCTGGCGGTATCCGCTCTGCCGCAAGGTAGTTTGGTGATCGGTAATGAGATAGAACGGAAACGTTGCCATATTCTGGCTGAGAATATAACCAAATGGGGATCGCCATACAGTATGGTGATGAATAATCAGGCGGCCGACTATACCGGCCTGACTCATTATTTTGATGTGATTCTGACCGATGTGCCTTGTTCGGGCGAAGGGATGTTCAGAAAAGATCCGCAGGCGATATCGGAATGGTCGGAAGCGAATGTGCTTAATTGCGCTGCCCGCCAGAAAGAGATTCTTGAGGATATATGGCCGGCTTTGTGTCCGGGCGGTTTGTTGATTTACAGTACCTGTACTTATAATACGGAAGAGAATGAAGAGATGCTGGCTTACATCTGCCGGGAGTTGGGTGCGGAAGTATTGCCGGTAGAGATTGATCCGGCCTGGGGTATTCATCCGGCTTTGACGGGCGAGAATCCGGTATATCGGTTTATGCCTCATACTACGCGCGGCGAAGGGTTGTTTATGGCCGTACTTCGGAAGAACGAAGGGGATGAAGCGGAAGGCCGCAGTCGCCTGATCCGTGATTTCCAAAAGAAAAGTCAGAAGAAGGGAGCCAAAGGCGGCTCGAAAGAGATCCCTTTTCCGAAAGAAGTAAAAGAATGGGTGAAAAATCCGGATCTTTATGTATTTGAAGTAAAGGGCGATAAGTTACTTGCGTATCCCAAACAATATGCGGAAGAGATGAAAATGCTTGCCGCGCAGTTAAGGCCTCTTACAGAGGGCATTTTGCTGGGTACGATTAAGGGTAAGGATGTGATTCCGGAGCATGCGCTGGCGGTTTCGACCGCCCTCAACCGGGATGCGTTTGAGGTGGTTGAGGTTGACAGGAATACAGCCCTGACTTATCTGAGACGGGAATCGGTTACCTTGTCGGCGGATATTCCGAAAGGTTTTGTATTGCTTACGTTCCAGAATCATCCGCTTGGGTGGGTGAAGCATCTCGGTAATCGTTCGAACAACCTGTATCCGCAGGAATGGCGTATCCGCAGCGGATATTCTCCGGAAGAGGAATGGAGTGCGCTTTCATAGGCAAAGTTTATTTAAAAGAGCTTTCGGTTGCTAAAAAATTCTCTATATTTGTGCACAACGAAAGACTTATTTGACAAAAATATATTAGTTATGGTATTAGATTCATTGAGCAACTCAGCTAAGTACGAAGGGTTGCACCCGGCTTTCAAACAAGCGTTTGATTTTATTAAATCAACTGATTTTTCTAAACTTGAACCGGGAAAAATCGAATTGAACGGAAATGATTTGTTTGTAAATTTCGCTGAGCCTACAGGTAAAACGGCAGAAACGGCAAAAATGGAAACGCACAATGATTATATCGATATTCAGGTGCCTTATTCAACAGCTGAAACAATGGGATGGATTCCTGCTTGTGAGTTGAAACAGCCGGATGGCGAATACAACGCAGAAAAGGATATTACATTCTTCCATGATAAAGCGACTACATTTATTCAGGTACATCCGGGGCAGTTCGCTATCTTCTTTCCGGAAGATGGACATCAGCCGGGAATTGCTGAAGGCGTATTCCGCAAAATTATTGTGAAGGTGAAAATCTGATCGTAAAAGAAAAAAAGATGTCTCGCGAACTCTTTGTGAATGTACAAAAGAGCTTCCGGGACATTTTTTGTTTAATCATAAAATACTCTGTACAGAGATGAAGAAAACCCTGAATCTGATTAAAAACGACCCTTGGCTTCTCCCTTATGAGGATGCTATCGCAGGACGGCATGAATATGCGGTTCGTAAAGAAAAAGAGTTGACCGGTGATGCAAACGGTTCGTTGTCGGACTTTGCTACCGGATATATGTATTATGGATTGCATCGGATACCGGAGGGTTGGGTTTTCCGGGAGTGGGCCCCGAATGCGACAGAGATCTTCCTGATCGGCAATTTCAACGATTGGAAAGAGTCGGAAGCGTATCGGCTTCATCCGGTAGGGAATGGCAGTTGGGAAATTGTTTTGCCTGCAGACCGGCTGCACCATGAGGATTTGTATAAATTATCGATGCATTGGCAGGGGGGCAGCGCCGAGCGTATCCCAGCCTGGGCGCGCCGGGTGGTACAAGACCCTGTGACTTATATCTTTTCTGCCCAAATATGGGAACCCGAACAGCCTTATCGCTTCTCTCATACCCCTTTTAAACCGCAAACTGACCCGTTGTTGATTTATGAGTGTCATATCGGCATGGGGCAGGAGGAAGAGCGGGTGGGCTCTTTTAATGAGTTTCGTATCAATATTCTGCCCCGCATTATTCGTGCCGGCTATAATACGATCCAGATTATGGCAGTGCAAGAGCATCCGTATTACGGGTCTTTCGGCTATCATGTGTCGAGCTTTTTCGCTGTCTCTTCTCGTTACGGTACTCCTGAAGAACTGAAGCAACTGATTGATGAGGCTCATGCCGCAGGTATCGCCGTTATCATGGATATTGTGCATTCTCACGCCGTTAAGAATGAGGTGGAAGGGCTCGGACGCTTTGACGGGTCGCTGAATCAATATTTTTATGGTGATGAGAGAAGAGAGCATCCTGCCTGGGACTCGCTTTGTTTTGATTATGGTAAGAACGAGGTGGTTCATTTTCTGCTTTCTAATTGTAAATATTGGATGGAGGAGTTCCGCTTTGACGGATTTCGTTTTGACGGGGTCACTTCGATGTTGTATTACAGCCATGGCCTGAATGAATCGTTTAACGGGTATGAAGATTATTATAACGGAAATGAAAATGATGACGCGATTTGTTATCTGACGCTTGCAAATAAGCTTATTCATGAAATTAATCCGTATGCCGTTACGATTGCCGAGGAGATGAGCGGAATGCCCGGACTGGCTGTGGCGGTTGGCGACGGCGGCCTCGGGTTTGATTACCGGATGGCAATGGGGATACCTGATTATTGGATCAAATTGCTGAAGGAGAAAAAGGATGAAGACTGGAACGTGACGGATATTCTCTGGGAATTGACTAATCGCCGCCCGGACGAAAAAACAATCAGTTATGCGGAGAGTCACGATCAGGCGCTTGTTGGCGATAAGACGCTTATATTCAGATTGATCGATGAGAAGATGTACTGGCATATGATGCGGTGGGATAAAGACCTTACCGTAGATCGCGGGATAGCGCTTCATAAGATGATACGGCTTATCACTGCGGCTACGCTGAATGGCGGTTATCTTAACTTTATGGGGAATGAGTTCGGACATCCCGAATGGATCGATTTTCCCCGCGAAGGTAATAACTGGTCGTATCAGTATGCCCGCCGGCAGTGGAGTCTGGTTGACCGCCCCGACTTGAAGTATCAGTTTTTGAATCGCTTTGATCAACAGATGATTGCTTTGCTGAAATCGGTAAAGAATATTGCCGAAAGTCCGGTAGAGGGAGTCTGGGACAGTCGTGCAGACCAAATTGTGGCGTTTATGCGCCGGGATTTATTGTTTGTGTTTAATTTTAACCCGACACAGTCTTTTACGGATTACGGTTTTTTGGTAAAATCGGGACACTATAAAGTTGTGTTGAATACCGATTCTGTCGATTTTGGCGGCTATCAGCAATTGGACGAACGGATGGATTATGTAACTCAGTCGGATCCGTTGTA
>JAVWBH010000226.1:0-4987 GCA_036649595.1 Bacteroidales bacterium | reverse complement strand
TGGTTGAACCGTTCATAATAGGAGAGTGCTTCTGCCGGTTTCTTCAGATTTCGAAAGCATAAGGCCAGTCTGCGTAATGTCCATGTCGAATCAGGATGAATAATATCAGCCTGTTTATATGCCGATATTGCCTTCTCATATGCCCCCATACTTTGGTAACAATATCCCAGTTTCTGGAAAAATTCGGAATTAGAGTGATCTAATTGGGTTAAATCACGGTAAACACTTATTGCATCCTGATAAAATTGTTTTCTGAAAAACATCTCTCCCAGCAGGTGTAATGTGTCAATGTCTGAAAAGAGCGATTTCAACAGCGGATTACGGAAAAGTAAAATATCTTTATTAAACGGATCTTCAAATTCGATATGCTGAGGATGTAATTTGAAAAATCTGTAAAGATCCTGAATATAAAGATTTGATATGTTTTCCGTTTTTTTCAGCGGAGTTTCGGCATCATCCATTTTTGATAATTGCTCTAACTCTTCCCCTTGTGCTGAAAATTGGTCTAACATCATACTTCGTTGTATTTCTGGCATCTGGCTTAAACTCAGGCAGAATGAATATTTGTCGGAGTTGCACATGAAACGTGATTTTGAGATAAACCCAAAAAACAGATCGTTTTGTTTATCTGTCGATAACGAGGTAGTTAATGCGCTGTTTTCTTTGAAGAATGGTAAAAACCAATTAGATACGTGTTGAAAAAATGGGAAAGTTTTCAAATTGGAAAATGCACTCATTAAGACATCGGAACCCTCCATTTGAAGTTCACTGATCTCCTTGAGTTTATCACCTATACCTGCCTTCTCGATAAAATCCTCCCATTCCGGGTTCATGTCTGATTCGCCTGAATCATTGAGTAAATCATCCGTTTTTATCTTATTGTATAAAGGCGGAGCCATTTTCATCATTTCAGGCAAAATTTCATCATTTAATTTACGCGTGATTCGTTCTGTTTCGCGCGTACGGATCAACTGCATCTGAATTGTCCGGATCCGGTTTACTAAAGAGTCGTTTTCCAGTAATGTGCTTAGGCGATTTTCTACACTGCTGGTTGTCAGCGCTCTTTTTGAATGTATCTGTATAATCAGTAATAGGCCTACTAGCGCCCGTTGGCTTAGAATTTCGTTTTCCGAAGAAGTCAGATCCATCAGTAAGAATAGCTTCGATTCATCGTACCAATGTAATAAGCTTAATGTTAATGCCGAAATTAGATTCGCCTGATAATTGGGCGATAATGCGACGGGAGAGAAGATTTCCTGTAATAGCAGTCGTTCTTCAGGGGTAGGATTAAAATTAGTCCATATCGCATTGAATAGTACAATCAGGGCATCTTCCGCCTTTCGTTCCAGATCGAATATTTTTTTCTTTTCTTCCGACTGTTGTTTATCTGTTTCAACAAGTTCTGCTAGAGACAGGTTATTATATTCGTTTTCCAGTCGTTTATATGCTGCATCTAACGAATCTGCTCCCGACAGAAAAACTCTGCGTTTACTATAATAAATAGAAGAGTCTGACTTTTGAAGAAATACATCTGTCACGATGTCGGTAAGTTTATAGGTGTCAGATAATAATTTACGATATAATTTGTCACGGTCCGGATCATTTAATCCGTCACCCATATATCGCAACATATATTGGTAGGCCGTTTCTAATTCTTCTGCTTTTTCTTGATAATGCCAATCCGTAAGGGGTTTTATAAATTCCCTTAAACGAATGAACGCTTGTTTTAAATGTTTGTTATCTAAATGATTGTAGATCTCTTTTCGGGATTGTAAGATTATGTTACGCTCCATTCTGTCAGTATTAGTGTTCTTTGACTCAATTTGCCTTGTTATTTGAAAGGTGCAAATATCGTGCCGATTTTATGGCAATTAATCATTCATTCACAAAGGGTTGTTAAAATGGATTTTATTCAAAGTTTATATTTAACCATTGAAGTCCGAACAATATAAACAATACATATGTTATATTATGGAACCTTAACAATGATCTGATGAAGATAATATGTCGAATTGCCCGAATCGTTTGTACGTTAATTCTGATAGAACTAACGTTCATGGCATTCAATTATTTCAGTGTTGGAGCTGATTATCAATATTCGTGGGGGATGCTGGATCCGCGAGAAGCTATTTATAATTCGATAGCTTATCTGAATGAAGTGCTTCATTGGAGTTTCTTTATTTCATATTTAAGCATCTTATTGATATGTACGGTTCTGATTTTATTTTATTTTTATCTGATGCTATTAGTTTTCCCTTGTAAAGAAAGAGAAGACAATAATTCTTAATAATAAACTCCCTAAGATTATGGCAAAAGTGAAGTTAGCGGGAAATCCCGTAAATACGAAGGGCGAGCTGCCTCCGAAAGGGAAAAAGGCTCCCAAAGCAAAATTGGTAAAAAACAATTTACAGGATGCAACGCTGGATGATTTTAAAGGTAAGCGAATTGTATTGAATGTGTTTCCCAGTCTCGATACCTCTACCTGTGCAACATCGGTACGGAAATTTAATACACTGGCCAGCGAAATGGATAATACAGTGGTACTCGCAATCAGCAAGGACCTCCCATTCGCCATGGAACGCTTCTGCACGACAGAAGGGCTGGAAAATGTGATTCCGCTTTCTGCATTCCGTTCTCCAGAATTTGGCGTTGATTACGGAATGGAAATTATTGATGGCCCGTTGCAGGGTTTGTTAGCCCGTTCAATTATTGTAGTGGATGAGAAAGGTGATGTTATTTATGAGGAGTTGGTTCCTGAAATTACGAACGAACCCAATTATACGGCTGTTTTGGAAGTTTTATCCTGATAAATAAGAACTCGAAATTAAGGTTTTCAAATGGGTTGCCTTTCTGTGTCAGACTTTAAAAATGATCAGAGCCAGGACAACCCATTTGGTTTTATCTGAAAATCAGAGTTCGTCTTTTAAACGTTCAAGTATTTCATAAACAGCCGGACAAGTTTCTGCATTTTTAATTGTGAGGCTGGATATCTGATGGAATTTTTTTCTGTCTGTATGCGGATATTCTCTACAGGCTTTCGGACGGTCGGTATAAATAGAACAATAATTATCACTACCCAGAAAAGGACAAGGCATAGATTTAAAAACATAATCACCATCCTCATCAATCCGAAGATATTGTTCTACAACATTTTTAGGTTTCAGACGTAGTGCGGATGCCATCTTTTCAATATCCCGGTCGGTAATCCGGGGACCTAATGTTTTACAGCAATTTGCGCAATTCAGACAATCAATTTCTCCAAATACCTCTTCATGCAGGTAATGAATTGTATCGTCTAGTTCGCGTAATTGATTCTTTTTCAGATTTTTGAAAAATGATTTATGATGAGGAGCAGCCTTTTTAGCCTTTTCTTTAATTTGCTCCGGTAAAAAATGATGTTGGTTCAGGTGCTTCATAACGCTGCAAAGATAATTATTTTTCTTTTTTTTCAGTAATCAGAAAACTGATAGAAATGGCTCTTTATCTCTTTCAAAACGATTGTAAATATTGATTTTAAGTAATAAATTGTTGGAATAAAGAAATTAATTCTATATTTGCATCAGACCAAATAAAAAAAGTATGTTTACAATCAATCTGCATCACCATCATTATCATTATATCTCAGCTAACAGGTGAGCAGGGTCTGCATATTTATATACGAGATTTTGTAGAAGCTTACCTGTTACAGGTAAGCTTTTTTTTTTGTCTTTTATTATCAGGTGTTTACATCATTAGTTTACGATTTTAAATAGTCAAAGTAGGTTACTTATTGCTGTTCAGTCAAAAGGTCGTCTGTATGACGATACAATGGAGCTTCTGAAGGAAGCCGGGATTAAATTATCCTCAGGGAAGCGCACACTGCTAATTCCTGCTCGGAATTTTCCGTTAGAGGTTTTATTTTTGAGAGACGATGATATTCCGGAGTCTGTCGCTTCCGGAATTGCTGATGTCGGAATTGTCGGGCTAAATGAATTTTCTGAAAAGAAAAAATATGCAGAAGTGATACGGCCACTTGGTTTTAGTAAATGCCGGCTTTCTCTGGCAATCCCTAAAGATGCCGATTATCATGGATTGCAGTGGTTTAATAATAAAAAAATAGCGACCTCTTATCCGATTATTCTTCGTGATTTTTTAGAACGAAATGATTTGAATGCAGATGTACATGTTATTACCGGTTCTGTTGAGATTGCTCCCGGAATTGGGCTGGCTGATGCTATTTTTGATATTGTCAGTTCAGGAAGCACCCTGATCAGTAATCGGCTCAAAGAGGTGGAGATTGTAATGGACTCAGAGGCCGTTTTAATTGCAAACCCCGAACTCGGTGCGGATAAAAAAGAGATTCTCGAAGAATTATTATTTCGTATAAATGCTGTTCAGGAAGCAGAGGATAAAAAATACGTCCTGATGAATGTACCAAATGAAAGCCTCGATGAAGTATTAGCTCTTTTGCCCGGCATGAAAAGTCCAACGGTAATGCCATTGGCAAATCAGGGTTGGCATTCTGTACATACGGTTCTTTCCGAAAAACAGCTTTGGGAAATTATCGGAAAACTGAAAGCTGCCGGTGCTGAAGGTATTCTGGCATTAAATATCGAAAAGATGATCCTTTAATATTTACAGATCATGAAGGTATATATATATCCTGATAAAAAAGAATGGGCTGAGATAATTACCCGTCCGGCATTAGATTATTCAGATTTGTCTGTTACGGTAACGCGGTTGCTTGATGATATCCGGAAGCGGGGAGATGAAGCCTTACGGGAATATGAAGAACGTTTTGACGGAGTGCAGTTGGATCAACTCAAGGTATCGGACGCAGAGTTTGAAGAAGGTATTCGTCTGACAGACCCAGCTCTAAAAGATGCGATTGACCGGGCAATTACTCATATAGAGATATTTCATTCTTCACAACAAATCAAGGAAGAACGGATTGAAACGACTCCGGGGGTAATTTGCTGGCAAAAAGCGATTGGTATCGACAAGGTCG
>JAVWBH010000225.1:2018-5060 GCA_036649595.1 Bacteroidales bacterium | reverse complement strand
CAGGAAAAAGAAAAACTGGCATCTGAAGAGCAAGTGCCTATGTAAAATACAATCAGATAATATCTGACAGAAATTCGCCCGAATGAACGATATCATTCGGGCGAATTTTGTTTCTATAGGACCCTTATCCCGCATGGAGATAAAAACGGAGTTTATACGTATTCGGCAATATAAGGTTCTTGTCTTTGGGCATATTTTTTTGAAAATTGACCAGAGGCAAATTTATAGAGAAGACCTCCGAAATAACGGGCATTCTGAGGGCAAACGGCAATGCAATGGGCACATGAAATACAAAGATCCTTATCTATTTTATGTGGTTTATCGGGATCAATGGCATTGGATGGGCATTGTTGTGCACAAATACCACAGGCATGGCATTTTTTTGACGTTTTCGGTTTTAACGGGATGCTTTTGATAGCACGATAAATTTTATTCCCGCGAATGGATAACGTCATTTGTTCGCCCTTACTTTCTTTATTTAGACAATATGCAATGCTTTTTTTACCAAACTCATTAGCGATCTGCAAATCCTTAGCATCCGGACGCCCATTTGCGACTTTCGGGAAGATCGAGTGTTGTCCGATAAATGCTGCGGCAGAAATAATCCGGAAGCCATTTGCCGAGACGATATCCCGGAGTTCAGACAATGCATCTTCAAAATCCCGGTTTCCATACACACAAACGATTATAGCAGGGGTCTGATTTCCCGTAAACCGGCTGATCCTTTCGACCGAAACCGCAGGGATCCGTCCCGAGAAAACCGGCACCCCGAAAATGACAAATTCATCGTCCGGTATTGAAATTGATTCATCCGGGCATGAAAGCAGATTATAATTATTTCGTTCCGGGATGTTTGTGGCATCTGCTATGGCAGAAACAATTCGGGATGTAGTACCTGTGGCACTAAAATACACCAAATTAATTTTCCTATATTTCATAATAATATTATTTACAGGTTGTTTATGCAAATATATACAAATAATATTATCAACTTATTAATCTTTTTTGCATGCGATATTCTGATAGATCATTACCGTGGATTCTGAACCATATTTGGATTTGCGTCGATTTCTGTCTGAGGGATCGGCAACGCAATCCGCGGGTCTGTCGGTAAGATAATCATTGCGTCGGCGGGAATAGAAGGCAAGTGCCAACCGCCTTTTCGGCTGATGTTTTTCCCGTTACGGACATAATCGAAAAATGCATGTCCTTCGCCGACGAGTTCTTTTCTTCGCTCAATCAAAATCCGTTCGAGGGTCAGTTCCTGTTCACTGACAGAGCGGGCCGGATTAGCTCTGCTAACGATCGCATTCAGATAATACAGGGCATCTTGCTGTTGTCCGCACTTGAATGCCGCCTCTGCCGCATTCAGATATACCTCCGAAAGGCGTATCACGCAAATGTTGTTATCCTGAGGATTATCTCCGGTTTTGCCCGGGTATTTCCCCATATATTTAGGCTTCCCGGCAGATCCGGCAGGTAAAAGGTCGGCCTGAGGATTAACGGGCATTTTAGTAATGGAGTGGCGCACATCGTTTGGGTCTTCGTCCAATAAGTCCAGAAAATCTTTTGTCAGAACCAGATTTGTCCAGTCGAGCGTTATGTCGGCATATACCATTGGGGCTCCTTCACCTCCGGTTCCGCCAGCCGGTTCTGTAAGGGTGTAATAGAATTCAAACAATGATTCAGCCTGAAAATCTTTACCCCATATTGTCGCATATTCATTGTTTGTATATAAACGGTAGATTCCTCCGTTGTTTTGAATTACTTCCTGAGCATATGAGAATGCCTTTTGATTATTTCCCATATATAAATAGACACGGGACAATAATGCGCAGGTACTCCAGTAGTTTTGGAATCCGTCTTTTTTCGCTTTTGAAAGACCCGGTAAAGCTTCCTCGAGGTCTGTAATAACCTGTTGATAACATTCGGCAACCGTGTTACGGGCTGGTTGATGGGTCGGTAATGTGGTATGTATCTCGATAGGGATACCTAAAGATGTTCCCTCGTCGAATGTATAGGGCATTGCAAATAGGCGGGTAAGATCGAAATGTGCCAATGCCCGCATAACCAGCGCTTCCGACCGAATGGTTGTAAGGGCTTGTGTATCATTCGTTGTGATCTTGCCTTTATCGATTGTTTCAATCAAATTATTCGCTTGATGGATCACGATATATGGCTGATTCCATACGCGGGTTATATTAAATGCATCATCTTCTTTGACATTGAATTCATAATACGGAGAGACACGGCGCCCGGCTCCTTTGCTCATATAGGCTTGTACATCTTCTCCGCGGCAATCGGCGTAATAAAGATAATTATCGCCATAATAGCTATGAGAAGCAGCTATGCGGTACACTCCGTTTAATGCAGTGCGAGCATCTTCGAGTGTGCGAATAGCAAGAGGACTTGTAACAGAGGTCGAAGGGTCGAGGTTTAACCAGTCGGCAGAGCATGAGGCAGATCCCAATGCACAAATTATCGATAGGATGAAAAAAGAATATTTCATAGTTGTATATGCTTTTAAATTTTATCAGAATGTTATCTCTATACCAAAACTGCAGGTACGCATAGGAGGAGCTTCGCAATACACTTCTCCATTGACCGGTACTTCCGGGTCATATTGATTCCATTTGGCCCAAGTAAGCAGATTGCTTCCTGAAAAATATAGTCGCGCATTGTCAATAGAGAGTTTTGTCATCCAATGCGAAGGGAGTGTAACCCCGAATGTAAAGCTTTTCAGTCGCAGGTGATCCGTACTATGGATGTAACGGGATGAGTTTTGCGGGCCGGCCGGCTGGTTCAGTACGAATCGGGGAACATTGGTTATATCGCCCGGTTTTTGCCATCGATCGGCTGCATATACAGGCAAATTACGTTTTGACTCGCTTGCACCGTCTGTCTCAATTCGTGAGCCCGCTTTATCAAACGAATATCCGCCCAATGAATAGGTCAAGGTCATACTCAAGTCGAAATATTTATATTTGAACAAGTTTGTAAATCCCCCCGCTACTTTCGGGTCAACAGACTTATAGGGTATTG
>JAVWBH010000225.1:0-1966 GCA_036649595.1 Bacteroidales bacterium | reverse complement strand
TCCGGCTTATCGGTTGTATTGCGGTTATATTTACCGTTTTCATCTAATGTATTGATATAATAAAGCGCTTTACCGTTTGTCGGATCTACGCCGGCAAATTCTTTTACGAAAAAGCTGTTGTAAGGGAGTCCCACTTTATGAATAAACCAATTCCCTTCAATCGATTGCTGCATATTACCATCAAGAGAAACGATTTTATTACGGTTATGTGTCAGATTCAGAACTGTAGTCCAGTCAAAATTCGGTGTGGCAATATTGATTGTACGCAATTCGAGTTCTACCCCTTTGTTATTTAACTCTCCGACATTTGCCAGATAATTAAGGAAACCGGTTGTTGCGCTGATGGGTCTGTTATAAAGTAAATCGCGCGTATCCCGGTTGTAAAATTCCAAGCTGACAAAAATCCGTTCAATGAAAGACAGGTCGATTCCCAAATTCAAGTTGTGATTCTTTTCCCATTTTAAAATCGGATTGGCTTGTGTAGACTCGAAAGACCCCGCCATCCCCATATAATTTTGTCCGAAGCTGTAAAGCCCCATATATCCGTACAGGGCACCTGGCTGATTTCCGTTTATTCCGTAAGATGCGCGTAGTTTTAGGTCACTCAATACAGGCAGAAGCGGTTGCATGAATGACTCTTTGCTTGCATGCCACATACCCGAAACCGACCAGAAATTACCCCACCTGTTTTCCGGAGAAAGCCGTGAACTGCCATCCCTACGGAAACTTCCGGCTATGTAATACCGGTTATCATAATCGTAATTAATACGAGATACGTATGAGATCATTCTGGATGCCTGTGTTGACGAAATGAAACTGTTGAGGACAGCTGCATTGTCGGGCTCCGTAAGAATATCCGAAGGCAGTTTTGATTTTTCACCGGCAGCTTTATCTGTCTGGTAGTTTTCTGTTTCATAAGCCGCTAACATATCCAGATGATGATTTTCTGAAAATGTTCGGATATAGTTTAATGAAGTGGACGAAATCAGTTTCCCGTATTCTATAAAACCTTTTGATGTTTGTGCATCGCTACCGCTTTTAACACCGGCTCCACTCAGCGGATTTAGATAGCGGGCATCTTTCTGAATGGTATAATCATAGCTGAGTGTCTCTTTCAGTTTTAATCCTTTGAGTATTTCGATTGCTGCATATCCGGTAGAAAATATCCGGGTTAGCCGACTTTTGTTATAATCTGTTCGGATATCGCGAATCGGATTCAGATTTGATCCGGGCTCCACACCGGTGTAATTACCATCTGAATCACGTATAATCATAGAGGGGGTCATCGTGATAGCCGCGTTTAAGAACGGGTTTATAGCCGACCCGCGTTCCTCATTCATTTCTTGGTTTAGTTGGGTAAACATCATATTCGCACCTACTTCGGCCCGACTTCCTACTTTCTGCGTCATGTTTAGACGAGCGGAATACCGGTCGAGATTTGAGTTCTCAACCAATCCTTCCTGGCTATTGTATCCGAGTGATGAGAAAAAGGTGGTTCGTTCATTTCCCCCTGATACTGAAACTTCATAGTTCTGATGTATTGCGGTCCGGAACAATTCTTTACGCCAGTCTGTATAACCGCTTTCCGGGCGTGAAGCATATAAATCAATATTCGTATCGGCATATTCCCGGGGCGATGCCAGCCCGTCGTCAGTGGCCTTGTTGAATAAGCCTTCGTAGATCAGGTTTCTACGCTCTTCTCCATTGAGGGTAGGGCGGAAGTCGACAGCAAAATCCGAAAATCCGCCGGCGGCTCTTAACGCTACTTTCGCCTTTCCGCTACGGCCTTGTTTTGTCGTGATAAGAATCACGCCGTTTGCTGCCCGTGAACCATATAAAGAAGCTGCAGCCGCATCTTTAATAACAGTAATATTTTCAATATCAGATGGGTTAATCGTATTCATGATATTGGTTTTCGCATTATTCATATATGCACCCCTCCACCCGAGAAAAACCCCATTTTTTG
>JAVWBH010000224.1:0-5073 GCA_036649595.1 Bacteroidales bacterium | reverse complement strand
GCATTTGACTTTAATGTAAAGAATTAAATGATATACAAATGAAATTGCTTTTTTCTGTTTCCGGCTTGTTACTATCCTTGAGTGTCTGCGGGAATACGATTCCTCAAGACTCACTCCGATTATATAATATGAATGAGGTCGTTGTTACGGCAACCCGTATTCCTCAAGAACTAATGCAAATTCCTCAGCGAATAAATGTCCTGCCATTATTCCGGTTGCGGATGAATCCGGTAATTTCTCCTTATGATGTATTAAATCAAGTTTCGGGCGTTACAATTAACCGGAATATGGCTGTTTTTTCTAAAAAAAGCGTTGTTTCCTTACGCGGGATGGGTAGTGAGCAGGGGCGTACTTTGATTTTGATTGACGGCATACCTGCAAATAAAGCTTCTTCCGGTGGTGTAAATCTGAATCGGATTAACCCCAATCAAATCGAGCGGATAGAAATTGTTAAAGGACCGGGATCTTCCTTATATGGCGGTAATGCAATGGGCGGCGTCATGAATATTATTACCAGACGTTATATCGGCCGAATACAGGGCAATACCTCTTTGTTATGGGGGGAGCGCGGTAGTTTTGGGTCGAGTATCGTAGCAGGCGGGAGTTCGGGCAAAATAACATATGCAGTTGATGGAAATTATCTAAAGAGCAATGGTTTTAATAATACACCCGAACCAGAGAGAGATGCGTCGACAATAGCTTCTTCTCTTGATCAATATAGCATTGCCGGAAAATTCGGATTCAGCGTGCATCCGAATCATCTTGTTGAGGCTGCCGTATCTTATTATGATGGTACGCGGGGAGATGGAGACCGTTATTTTTATGAAGACCCCTTACGCGGACAATTAGATCTGGTAAATCGGATGAAAGAACAAAATTATAGAATTGCTTATCAGGGTTATAATCACATGTTATCGTGGCGTTTTTCGGGATTTTATAATCAATATACAGAGCAAAGGGCAAAAGGAGCAACCTTGTATGATGTTGATTCGGAGCGCAGAGATTGGGGAATGTGGTCTGATTTTCATTATTCGGGTTGGGCAAACTCTATACTGGCAGCAGGAGCAGAGGTAAAGGGAGGTTATGTTGACGGGCAGGATATTTACAAAGCGACTGCAGAAAAAATGATTAACCGGGGCAAGAACCTTACGATGGGTGTTTGGGTTGAAGATGAAATTAGTTTTGCCGGAAAACGGGTAAAAATAATACCTTCTTTACGCTTTGATATAGCTCATATATATGACGGCGGTTTTTTTGTGGAACAAGCAGCCTCTCAGACTCAGATTTATGCGCCTTATGCCGGACCGTTAAAAACGGAGTGGTGGACAGCGATAAGCCCTAAAGTTTCCGCACAATATCTGTTTAATCCGCATGAACGTGTTTTCTTTAATACCGGACTGGGCTTTCGGCCCGGGACATTGGAGGATATGACACGTATGGGGCCGGTAAACGGAGGAGTAATAATACCGAATCCCGATTTGAAACCGGAGCATGTATTTACTTCCGAAATAGGCGGTGATATTGGTTTGGGGAAATTATTGACCTTAACCTCTTCGGTCTATTATACGTATGCCACTGATTTTATCTATTCCCGTAATACGGGGCAAACAATTATGATGGGGAAAAAAGAAAGGCCCTTATTACAAAAGACAAATGCCGAAAAAGTAAATATATGGGGCATCGAAGCCGACGCTTATCTGAATTTGTCGGATCAGCTTAATTTTTTTGCAAATTATGCCTGGACTAAGGCCCGGATGCGGAAAGAATATAAGGGGAAAACACTCCCTTATGTGCCTTCTCAGAAATTTGCAATAGGCGGAAATTGGATAAATCCGATCATTTCGGTAAATGCTTCTTTTGTGCAATACGGAAAACAGTATCTGGATGATAAAAATGAGCAGGTATTGTCGGCTTATGGACTTTTTGATATGAAACTATGGCATTTATTTGCAGATAAGATACAGGTAAGCCTAAATGCAACAAACTTATTTGATCGCAGAGTGAATGAGAACGGCTCATTGTCGCCGGGTAGATTTGTTTTTGCAGAAGTGCGTATTTCATTTTGATATTCAATCCATAAAATATAAAAGAGGGTATGCTCCGAATTTGGCATACCCTCTTTTGATATTTTTAAAATGTCAGGCTTTTTATCCTGTTTTCAGAGAAAAAATCAGATCTCAAAGAATTTTGTAAATGCTTTGATTGCATAAGTATGATCTGCAACGGAGGCAGTTTCACGAACAGAGTGCATCCCCCACATCGGATTCCCCATATCTACACCGCGCATCTCTAACTGCGAGGTAAGGATATTACCTAAAGTAGATCCTCCTGCCATATCAGAGTGATTCACAAATTGTTGAACAGGAACTCCCGCTAATTGGCAGATTGTTTTGAAAACGGCTGCCGAGTCAGCATCGGTCAGATATTTTTGGTTGGCATGGATCTTGATAACCGGGCCTCCTCCCATTTTCGGATGATTGGTCGGGTCATGTTTTTCCGGATAATTGGGATGTAAGGCATGTGCCATATCTGCCGAGATCATAAATGAATGATCAATTGCCCGATAAAAATCTTCGCTGTTTCCGCCGAATGATTTTACAACTCGCTCGAGGATGTTAGCTAATACCGGCGAAGCAGCTCCTTGTTTTGTTCCGCTTCCTGTTTCTTCATTATCAAATACGGCTAGTACTTTCGTTTGGCTACATGGCGCCGAGTCGAGCAGGGCCCGCATACCCGCATGTACCATTGCTAAATCATCTAAACGGCCACAAGAAATAAATTCTTCATTAAGTCCGACCAGCGATCCTTTCTGAAAATCATATAAAGTGAGGTCGAAGTCAAGTATTTGTTCTGGTTCAACGTTTAGTTCTTGAGCAACAAGCTTAAGCAGGTAGTTATTTTTTTCGCACGTTTCGTTTACAATTGTCAACACCGGAAGCATATCCTTCTGTTTGCTGAGCGGATTACCTTCGTTTACTGCACGATTCATGTGAATGGCCAGGTGAGGAATTAATAAGATCGGGCGATTAAAATTAATCAGACGAGTAATCGGTTTTAAAGGGTTATCTCCTTTTAAAATTACGCGGCCGGCGATCGATAACGGACGATCAAACCAAGTATACAGGATAGGGCCGCCATACACCTCGGTATTTAATTTTAGAATACCACCTTCGGTTATCATTTCCGGATTTGGTTTGATTCGGAAAGAGGGCGAATCACTATGTGCGCAGATTAATTTAAATCCGGCGTCAGAGATAGCGGACGAGCCCGGAATAAATGCAAAAAGAGAAGAATTATTTTTGGTAATAAAATACTTACCTCCTTTTTCAAGATTCCAGCTATTGCCGGCATTTAATTCCTGAAAATTATGTTGTAACAATTCGTCCTTTAGCGTCGCTATTGCAAAGAAATTATTGGGGCTTTTATCTAAAAAATGGATTAGTTCCAGTGCTTGTTTCTTTTCCATATCGATGAAGAGTTATAAAGATTAATGTTAGATGGGTAAATATAATAAAATATCCTTTAGTAATCGTTATTGTTTATGTTATAGATCGGCATGTTACATCGCATATGGCCATATAAAAAGCGGGTAGCTCTATTGGTTAGAATTACCCGCTTTTCGTTATTTTGAATAATTAATGATTGCTTAAATAATCAGAAACACCTTCATTTGTAGCCTTCATGGCATCTTTTCCTTTTGACCAGTTTGCAGGGCAAACCTCTCCGTATTCTTCGAAATGTTGTAGGGCGTCTACCATCCGGATCGCTTCATCAACACTTCTTCCTAAAGGCAGGTCATTTATCAATAGGTGTCGGATAATTCCGCGTTTATCGATTAGGAAAAGACCGCGATACGCTACCGGTTCGCCGGAAAAATCCATTTCATCTTCATCATTATATTCGAAGTCGCCTGCCAGAACACCGTAATTCATGGCAATTGTTTTAGAGAAGTCGGCAACCAGCGGGTAGGTAACGCCTTTTATTCCTCCTTTTTTACGGTCAGTTTGTAACCATGCCAGGTGTGAAAATTTAGAATCCACAGAGCAACCGACTACAGCCGTATTCCGTTTTTCAAATTCGGCCAGTTTTTCCTGAAATGCAATGAGCTCGGTCGGGCAAACAAAGGTAAAGTCCATCGGATAGAAGAAGAAAACCACATATTTCTTTCCTAAATATTGTTCGAAAGAAAAATTATCAACCATTTCAACTCCATTCAAAACAGCGGGTGCTTTAAATTCGGGAGCCTGTGTTCCAATTAATGATTTCATAGGAATGTAAATTAGTTTATGTTTTAATAATGCTTTCCTATTATACAGTTGACCTTCTGTATTTGTTCGCTCATTATAAAAACCGTTTGATTATTTGAGGTAATTTATACGGAGCGTAACGAAATTTAAAATCCGGAACCCAGCTGCCGGTGTGAACACTGCGGGAATGGCTGAATGTGAGGAAGCTGGCATGGCCATGGTAATTACCCATACCGCTTTTACCAACTCCGCCAAAAGGTAAATGAGAATTTACAATGTGCATGATCGTATCATTAACGCACATGCCTCCGGAAGAGGTTGACTGCATCACCTGCTTTGCATCTTGTTTGTTTCCGAAAAAATAAAGCGCTAACGGTTTATCCTTTTTGTTTACAAAAGTAATGGCATCTTCTATTTTGTCGTAACCCAGAATCGGGAGAATCGGGCCAAATATTTCTTCTTGCATTAATTTGCCGTCGGGTGCGGGTTCGTCAATTAATGTAGGAGCTACATAGCGTTGTATGATATCCGTTTGTCCGCCGAACAGAATATTGGGCGATTCATTATTAATAAGGGAGGTCAGCCGTTCGGTTGCCTCTTGCGAGATGATACGCGGATAATGTTCTGAGAGAAGCGGATTAGCGCCGAAATCTTGTAGAATATATTTTTTTAGTTTTTTTATCAGCTCGGTTTTTATCTTTTTATCGACAAGAATATAATCGGGCGCAATACATGTTTGACCCGCATTTAATAGTTTCCCCCAGATAATGCGGTGGGCAGTTATTTCAAGATCGGCTTTCTCTGTTACGATGCACGGACTTTTGCC
>JAVWBH010000223.1:0-5127 GCA_036649595.1 Bacteroidales bacterium | reverse complement strand
CTTAACTATGAAAAAATTTTCATTTTTTGTTTGCATCACAAAGAAATGTAAATTATTTATTTTAAACAAACAATTACAAACCTTTTTTATCTGATTTTTTACAATTTATTTTAAATATCACTATAATTACTCAAAAAAAACAAGCAAAATGGAAGAAAAGAAAGGAGCAGACTTTAAATCTGCGACTCATGAAGAGAAGAAATTATTTATCGAAACGTACGGATGCCAGATGAATGTAGCAGACAGTGAAGTTGTGGCATCGGTCATGGAAATGGATGGCTACCAGCTGACAGATAAACTGGAAGAAGCGGACGCTATATTTGTAAATACCTGTTCTATCCGCGATAACGCAGAGCAGAAAATCGTTTCACGCCTGCAATACTTCAATGCATTGCGTAAAAAGAAGAAAAATCTGGTGGTAGGCGTATTGGGTTGCATGGCAGAACGTGTAAAAGATGAGTTGATTGAAAACTACCAGGTCGATCTTGTAGTCGGGCCGGATGCTTACCTGGACCTTCCTAATCTGGTGGGATCCGTAGAGCAGGGAGAAAAAGCAATTAACGTAAAACTCTCTACCGATGAAACATACCGCGAGATCATTCCTTCCCGAATCGGAGGAAACCGGATATCCGGCTTCATCTCGATCATGCGCGGTTGTAACAACTTCTGTTCATATTGCATCGTGCCTTACACTCGCGGACGCGAACGTAGCCGCGAGCCAGAAAGCATTCTTGCCGAACTTCGCGATCTACAATCGAAAAACTTCAAAGAGATTACCCTGTTGGGACAGAACGTAAATTCCTATCTTTTCGAACGGGACGGGCAACAGGTTGACTTTGCCGGGTTATTGGCATTGGTAGCTGAAGCTGCCCCTGATATTCGTATTCGCTTCAGCACTTCGCATCCGAAAGATATGAGCGACCATATTCTTGAAACAATAGCACAGTATCCGAATATCTGCCGCCACATACACCTGCCGGTTCAGTCGGGAAGTTCAGACATCCTCAAATCGATGAACAGAAAATATACCCGCGAATGGTATTTGGAACGTATTTCTGCGATTAAAAGAATCCTTCCTGATTGTGGTATCACAACCGATGTATTCTGTGGATTCCACAACGAAACACTCGAAGATCATGCACAGACACTTTCTTTAATGGAAGAAGTAGGGTTTGATTCTGCCTTTATGTTCAAATACTCAGAACGTCCGGGCACATATGCGTCTAAACATTTACCGGATAATATTTCGGAAGAAGAAAAAGTAAGACGTTTACAGGAGATCATCGAATTGCAGGGACGTCTTTCTTTAGAAAGCAATCGACGCGATATCGGAAAGACCTATGAGGTATTGGTAGAAGGTTTTTCAAAAAAATCACGCGAAAACCTGTTTGGGCGTACCAGCCAGAACAAAGTAGTTGTATTCCCTAAAAACAACTACCGCATAGGACAATTGGTTAAAGTCCGAATACTTGATGTTTCTTCAGCTACCCTGATCGGCGAATCAATAGAGGAATAATTTCATTTCTATTTCTGATCTTTACTGAATATAAAGCGGCCCATTGATCGTTCCGGACTACCGGAAGATAATGGGCCGCTTCTTTATATCGATATTTATAACAAATAATTGTTTTATCGCAGGCTGCTTTGAGACGCTCATCTTTAAATAAACCTTTTTTAACTACATATATCCCTAAAATATTTGTTCTTTTGCATCAACTTAAGGATAAAACTGTTCATACGTAAAAAAACAGAAAAATACCTCATTAAAACCCTATTTTTGAATGAAGAAAGTGCATTTGGAAGAGTGTCCTCTATGCGGACAGAATGAGCCGAAAAATGTGATGTCATGTACCGACCATTATGCGAGCGGAGAATCATATCAACTGGTTCGTTGTTCAAAATGCGGATTTCTTTTCACGCTGGATTTCCCGGACGAAACAGAGATAGGTCGTTATTATGAAACACCGGCCTACGTTTCTCATTCGGATACGCGGAAAGGATTAATGAATAAGGTATATCATCTGGTAAGAAGTTATATGCTGGGCCAGAAAGCATCCATGACAGAAGCTCTTAATCAGAATAAAAAAGGAAGAATTCTGGATATCGGCTGCGGGACCGGATATTTTCTGAATGCAATGCAAAAACGAGGATGGAATACACTCGGAGTTGAAAAGAGCGAAACAGCTGCCCGGTCGGCAGAAAAGCATTTCGGATTATCGGTTCTGTCCGATCTGAAAAACGTACCGGTTGGCGATACCTTCGATGTTATTTCTTTATGGCATGTAATGGAACACCTACAAGATTTACCGGCGGTTTTTTCACGATTACGTGAATTGCTAAAAAAAGAGGGATGTCTGATTATCGCACTTCCGAACAGCGAATCGTATGACGCAGAATATTACGGTAAATTCTGGGGAGCCTACGATGTCCCCCGCCATTTATGGCATTTTTCGCCCGACACATTTTCTCAACTGGCACAGCGTGAAGGATTCCGGATTGAAAAATTCGCACCCATGCCGTTCGATGCGTTTTACGTATCCATGTTAAGCGAAAAATACAAAGGCAACCGTTTTAGTTTTATCCGTGGTATGTGGAGAGGGAAAGTTGCATTTTGGCACTCCCTGCGTAATCCGCGAAAAAGCAGTTCGATCATCTATATTTTAAGACGTAAATAAATGAGTAAACAACCTCAGCCTACCCGCGGAAAGTTCCGCAATGCCCGGCTCACTTCAACAATCAGCATCTCGTTGGTTTTGTTTGTGCTGGGTTTGATTGCGTTTATGGGGGTTTTTGCCAATCAGCTATCTGTATTTGTAAAAGAAAACATCGGATTCACTGTTGTATTGAAAGATGATGTAACACCCGCAGAGATTTCTAAATTTCAAAAAGTGATCGGACAGTCTCCGTATGCCAAAACATACCAGTACATCAGTAAAGCGGATGCTCTGGAAGAATTGACCAAGGAACTGGGCGAAAATCCGGAAGAATTTCTGGGATTTAACCCGTTGTCGGCTTCGCTGGAAGTAAAATTACATGCCCCTTATGCCAATAACGACAGTATTGCAAAGATTGAGCAATCGATCCGGGGATTATCTAAAAATATCCGCGAATTCAATTACCGCAAAGATATTGTAGAACTTGTAAACAATAATATGCAGAAAATGAGCATTGCCCTATTGGCTCTTGCTGCAATTCTGCTTGCTATTTCTTTTACACTGATCAACAATACGGTGCGTCTGGGTATTTATTCGAAGCGGTTTCTTATTCATACGATGAAACTGGTAGGTGCCACGCCGGGCTTTATACGCCGGCCATTTGTTGTGGCAAACGTGGCCAGCGGAATCATGGCTTCGATTATTGCAATGGCTCTCATAACGGGGCTTCTGTATCTGATCGGAACTGAGTATGCAGGATTCTATAAGCTGATAAGCCTTGAACTGCTTCTGATTGTATTCGGAATCATACTGGGACTCGGAATCGTAATCACGGCGCTTGCATCCTTTTTCGCTACCAACCGCTATATCCGGATGCGTTCTGACGATATGTATCTGGTATAAATTTCGCTACTATAAACTTAAAGATAAGATATGGAAAAGAAGAACTTTGCTTTGGGCAAGAAAAACTTTATCGTGATGGGGATTGCTTTTGCAATTGTCTTGATCGGGTTTGCCCTGATGACCGGAAGCAGCTCTACCATGGAAACATTCGATCCGTCGATATTCAGTTTCCGCCGGGTAGTAGCGGGTCCCAATTTATGTTTTATCGGTTACATCCTGATGATTGCCGGTATTTTAATTAAAGATAAAAAGAAAGAAGAAGAAGAAGCATGAATTGGTTAGACGCGTTAATCATGGGTCTGGTTCAGGGGTTGTCTGAATACCTACCCATCAGCAGTAGCGGCCATTTAGAGATCGCAAGTGCTATTTTAGGAGTGCAGAGTGAAGAGAACCTGACTTTCGCCGTTGTGGTACATGCGGCTACCGTACTAAGTACGATCGTAGTACTGTGGAAAGAGGTTGAAATTTTATTTAAGGGTTTTTTCCGTTTTAAATGGAATTCAGAAACACAATATGTTTCGAAAATATTTTTGTCGATGATTCCGGTAGGGATCGTAGGCGTTTTTTTCAAAAAGCAAGTAGAGGCTTTGTTTGGTGATGGACTCCTGGTAGTGGGTATCTGCCTGATGGTCACATCTGCATTACTAGCCTTTGCCTATTTTGCACAACCGCGTAAAAAAGAGACGATCTCTTACCGCGACGCATTTATTATCGGGTTGGCGCAAGCCGTAGCCGTGTTACCGGGTTTATCCCGTTCTGGATCGACTATTGCTACCGGCCTATTGCTGGGAAACAGAAAAGAAGAGGTTGCAAAATTTTCTTTCCTGATGGTTATTATCCCGATCCTGGGAGAAGCATTCCTTGATTTACTGGGAAGTTTGAAAGAGGCTCCCGGCGTAGATACGGGAATACCGACCACTTCCTTAATTGTTGGATTTATAGCAGCGTTCGTTTCAGGAACAATTGCCTGCAAATGGATGTTGAAACTAGTGAAGAATGGCAAGCTGGTTTATTTTGCCATTTACTGTGCGATTGTCGGAGCATTAGCTCTGATCTGGTCACTACGCTAAATGAACTATTTTTTATATGGATTTTATAGAAGGAGAAGTTTTATATTTTAATAAACCGCTACACTGGACCTCGTTTTATCTGGTAAAACAGATCCGAAACCGGTTAAGCAGAAGATTAAAAGTAAAAAAATTTAAAGTTGGGCATGCCGGCACATTAGATCCGCTGGCATCAGGAGTGATGATTATCTGTACGGGAAAAGCAACCAAGTTGATTGAGAGCTTTCAGTATCAGACAAAAGAATACGTGGCAACCCTGCGACTGGGTGAAACGACTCCTTCCTTCGATCAGGAAACAGAGGTAGACCGTACATATGAAACGGCGCATATTACCCGGGAACTGACTGAAGAGACATTAAAGAAATTTGTAGGAAGCATCTGGCAGGTGCCTCCTATTTATTCCGCCGTGAAGGTGGACGGAAAGCGCGCTTACGAGCTGGCACGCAAAGGTGAAGAAGTTGAACTAAAGGCAAAAGAGCTTGTTATAGATGAGATAGAGCTGC
>JAVWBH010000222.1:796-5128 GCA_036649595.1 Bacteroidales bacterium | reverse complement strand
TAATATTCACACGGTAAATATTAAATTTGCAAGATAATAATCTCTAGAAAAATCATGTATATACCCTTATTCGATACGAAAGAGCCTAACAAAAACGACGGCCTGAAAAAAAACTTCATTGATTTTTTTATCCGCCACGGCTCATCAACCATCGCTGACATCGCACGTGAGAGTGATTTAAGCATTCCGACGGTAACAAAGATACTGACCGAAATGCAACAGGAGGGGTTGTTGGTTGAATGTGGAAAAAGCGAAAACAGCGGTACCCGCAAGGCTACCTTGTTTAATATAAATGCCGACCTGTGTTATTTTATGGGGATCGATATCCGCCAGTCGTCTATTCTGGTTGCGATCACGGACTTCAGCGGAAAAATCCTTTTCTCGAAAGAGTGTCTGGGGTATAAGATCTCTGTCAACACGGAGGGGCTGCCGGCGGCCTTCGATATTATCGACCGGGTATTCGCCGAGATTCCGGTAGAGAAAGAGAAGATTGTACGCCTGGGGATTGCCTTGCCGGGCAAGATCGATATCGTACAGGGGATCAGCAATTCGTATCTGTATCAGGACGGAGTGGTATTGGCAGACCTGTTTGAGGAACGCTACGGCATACCTACCCGCATCGACAACGATACCCGCGCGATGTGTTACGGCGAGTATATGTGCGGCATCGGCAACGGGGAGCAGGACGTGGTATATGTGAATATGAGCTGGGGACTGGGCATGTCGCTCATTACCGAAGGACGTCTGTATTACGGAAAATCGGGATTCTCGGGCGAATGGGGCCATGTGAATGCGTTCGATAACGAAATTCTTTGCTATTGCGGCAAGAAAGGGTGTCTGGAAACGGAAGTGTCGGGACGCGCCGTACACCGGCAGTTAATTGAAAAATACAAAAAAGGATGCTCAACCATTCTGAGCGACAAGATAGACAGCGGCGACCGCCTGACGCTCGAAGATATTCTGGATGCGATCAAAAAGGATGATATCCTGTCGATCGAACTGGTGGAATCGGCGGGGCGCATCCTGGGCAAACACATTGCCGGACTGCTGAACATCTTCAACCCGGAACTGATTATTCTGGGCGGTACGGTGGGAGCCATCGGCGATTACCTGGCCTTCCCGGTAAAAACGGGGATCATGAAATATACCCTCAACTATGTGAATAACGACACCGAGCTGAAAGTAGCGATGCTCGGACGCCAGGCGGGCGCAATCGGCTCGTGTATGCTGGTAAGAAGCAAATGCCTGGGCGTAATTCCTTTTTAAGTTTACGGAGGGAGAAAATATAAACAGGGGTGTCTATCGCAAATAGGCACCCCTGTTTCGGTTAAATCATTGAATAAGAAAGTCGGTCACGATTGGAAAATGATCGGACAACTTAGCCTCTCCTCTTTTTGTATTAAGCATCTCCAATCCCCGGTTCGGCAACATATAAATGTAGTCGATCTTTATGTTCGGGTTCTTGGTATGATACGTATTTTCTTCATTCGTAGCATTCACCCAGCCTTTCATCTCTTCACGGATCACTTTCGAATCAGGACGGGCATTAAAATCGCCGGCAATCAAGACCGGTCCCTTCACTTTCTTTACCTGCTGCCGGATAAATCGGATCTGCGCGATCCGTTTTTCTTCGGCAGACACTTCAAGGTGCGTACACACAAAGGTTAGCGGCTGGTGATCGGGCAACTCTATCTGAGCCGTCAACATTACCCGTTGCTCCTTTTCAGGACTCGGATTGGGCAGGAGAACCCGCTCGGACGACAGAACAGGATACTTCGATAAAATACCGATACCGTAATACCCGCTGCGATAATCGATGGCCTTTGCATATACGCCGAACATTCCGGTATAAAAAGCCAACTCGTTGAGCATCGCCACTCCGTTCTGACGCGGAGCCCGCTCGCGGTTCGTTTTCCAGTCGACTTCCTGTAACGCCACCACATCGGGATTTTCCGATTTAATATAATCGGCAATCTCCTGCATAGAGGCCAGTTCGCCAAAACGCAGATTATAGGTCATTACCCGCAATGTATCTTGCTTCTGTTGGGCATATCCCGGAATCCACAGGACCCCGCAAAATAAAAGAATAATAATTTTTTTGATCATGGCTCTCATATAAGTATTTTTTTGTCAGACAAACGGCTCTCTTCCGCTTTGAAGCCCATTACATGACTCTCAACAGAGTCGTCGACCGTGCTGGACAGGTAGTTCGGATCCTGATGATGTACGGCTAATACGAAGTCGCGTACCAATCCCCAGTCGCCGCCGCCGTGGCCGGCATCCTTATAGGCTTCGAGTTCCTGAACCGGCTGGTTCCAACGGGTCTTCTTATGAGTCAGAAAGTCGGTAACCACAAATTCCTTCATATCTCCGACCAGGTCGCCTTTCGTACCCATCACGCGTGTACGGCGCCCGCTGTAAGAAGTAAAGGCTTCCATGGAGAAGGCCGCCGTGATGCCATTTCCGAAAACCATATTGGCCACATAATGGTCGCATTGGTCGTTATTGCAACGGAATACACATTTACCATAATTTGTAGTACGCAGTTTTTCCGTAATCAGCTGATCATCCACTTTAGGCAAATCAAACACCTTCAGCATACGGTGGCGCCGCACATAGATATTAACAGCCGAATAAGCACACTCCTTCTCTTTCGGACAATCCAGGCAACGTTCGGTTGAACCGGTCGGCGCATTTTCAGAACGGAAGAAAGTAAGGCCGCCGTCGGCCGAGATCGACTTACAAGGCTGATTTACCAGCCAGCGTATGATATCGAGATCATGACACGATTTGGCAAGAATAATCGGAGTGGTTTCTTTTGAATTACGCCAGCTTCCCCGCACATAAGAGTGAGCCATGTGGTCAAACAAAATAGGTTCCATATGCTGCACGCTTACGATATCGCCTATCATACCGGAATCAAGGGCTTGTTTGAGAGCTACAAAATAAGGGGCATAATGCAAAACATGGCATACACCCACCATCCTGTTATATTTTTTCGACTGAGCAAGGATTGCTTTGCATTCAGCTTCAGTCGGAGCGATCGGTTTTTCGAGTAATACATCATATCCCGCTTCCAATGCTTTCATACACGGATCAAAATGCAAATCATCGGGCGTACTGATAATTACGGCATCGGCAAATTTCGGAACGGTAAAAACTTCACTCCAGTCTCCGAACCGATGTTCAACGGGAATTTCATTCTGATCTCCCATTTTGTTTTTTCGATATTCATTGATATCTGAAACACCGATAATTTTCATGGTATCGGGATATTTCTGAGCATAACCGGCATAGGCATTTCCTCTGCCGCCCGCACCGATAACAATTACTGTAACCGGCTTATCAATCTTCACATTCAAATCTCTGTTGTTCGAAACAAATTCGGCAAATTCTTCTTTTTCGGCTTCTGAAACTACCGGATTGTTATTTCCGGCACTTGCCCCTTTACAGCCTAGCAAAGAATAGCCGGCCACACTTACTCCTAATAGTTTTAGAAATTCAAGTCTGTTCATAGTTTAGCATATTAAAACAGAGGGCGGCTTCCCGCCCTCTCTAATTATTTTTGCGTATAAGATATACGGGCACTTTAAAATAAGCTGAGATATCTTTTAGCGGATCACAATCTTACCTGTAGTAATCTGATTATTGGCTGCCACTTTCACACCATATACGCCTTTGGCCAAGGCTGAAAGCGCTACAGGCTGATTGTTAACAACCATCACTTCTTTTACCTGAGATCCGGATAAATTGTAAATGGCAACCTTTGCCGTACCCTCAACGCCCGACACATTCAGGTGGGTACCATCGCATGTAATTGACACAAGCGAACCGGCTGTTGCAGAAGAGATACTGCTGAGCACGCCAAATTCTGCCGCACCTACAGAAGGTGTTGCCGAACGTGTGTTACCTTGTTGATCGGTTGTCGGGATTTCGATCGATTTATAAGAAGCAATACCGGCTCCGTTGGCGATGCTATTTTCGGAAATCATCGCTACATAACGACTACCGCCTAACTTCGAAGTCTGATGGGTATAATCCATATCCCCTTCATCCAACGGATTCTTTTCAACATCTTTGAACAGATTTACTTTCGCGAAATCAAACTGTGTATTCTTATTATTGAAAAAGCCGGGTTTGGCCGCCTCATAGAAGTTATTCGTACAATCCTGAAATACCGTCTGAGGAAGAGGATTATTATTAACATCCAACTCATTCTCCAGATAGAATGCCCATACATCGCACTTCTCACCCGAAGACAACTCCCATGGTTTAATATAATTTTCAGCAAAAAGGTTGTTGACCATTGTTACCTCCAATCGGGTAGTTGCT
>JAVWBH010000222.1:0-786 GCA_036649595.1 Bacteroidales bacterium | reverse complement strand
TTTGACCACAAACAAATGGCAGCACCCTCTTTTTCAGCCAGATTGCCGACAAAAGTACAATTCACCACGACCGGTTTGAATTTTTCAGCATGCGTACATTCTGACACCAGGTAAAGTGCACCACGTAACCCGGCTATATTATTCGCAAACGTACAATTCGCGATATATGCCTTCGGAGGTAGCAAAGTACCCGTAGTTCCGGTGCCTTTCACACAGATGCCCGCTCCGCCGTTGGATGCGGAATTTTCTGTGAATGTACAGTTTTCGGCACGCAAATCGGAAGTACCATAAACGCAAACCGCACCGCCGCCGTAACTGCCGTTACCACTGTTTTTTTTAAACAATGAATTTTTCAAAATGACTTTTGAACTGCTGACACGCATTACTCCCCCATTATTTCCTACTCCGGCACCTGCGGCATCCTGGTTATTTTCAAAACGACATCCGTCTACTTTAATCGTAGCATTGCCGCCAACCATAATCGCAATCTTTTTAAAATTGGTAAAAGCCAGATTATTCAGTTCAACAACGGCTTCGCCTTTGATATTAAACATCGATCCGGCACCTTTGAGCGTAACCGGCTCATTGTTGGACTTATTAATACCGTTAAAAATTAAATTCTTAGCATTGATCTCTAAGGCTTTTTCTCCATTATACTCCAGGGAAGATCCCTCGAAATTAAATTCGATGGTACTTCCGGCAGGTGCATTGGCAATCACATATGGCAACGTCCCCGGAACCGCTTCATCCATAGATACGGATGTAACTTCTACTGATTCTGCAAAC
>JAVWBH010000221.1:0-5129 GCA_036649595.1 Bacteroidales bacterium | reverse complement strand
ATATAAATGGCGCATTTGACTTTAATGTAAAGAATTAAATGATATACAAATGAAACGAAATATTTTATTTTTATCTACTGCTCTTTTGTTTGCTGCATGCAGTAATAATACCGATAAAGCAGCGCTTTTATTAGAAGAAGCCCGTGATCTTTATTCTGCAGGATCATTAAATCAGGCTAAAATCCGTATCGATTCGATGCGTTCGGCCTACCCGAAAGAGTTTCCGCAAATCAGAGAGGGCGTCCAGCTGATGCGGCTTATCGAACTAAAAGAAAATGAGCGGAATCTGTCATATGCCGACTCGCTGTTAATTGTAAAAAAAGAAGAGGCCAAAGAACTTCAAAAAGATTTCGTATTTGTAAAAGAGGAGCAATACGAACAATTAGGCACGTATGTTTTTAAAGGCTTGACTGTAGAACGCAATGTAGAGCGAAATTACATCCGTACCGGCGTAAATGAATATGGTGAAATGCAGATTGCCAGTGTTTATTTCGGGAAAGGGAATATTAACCATACCGGCATAAAGGTGGAAATAAAAGACGGTTCTAATGCCGAAACCATCGCCGTTCCGTATGACGGAGGCACTAATTACCGATTCAGCGACGGAGGCAATCAGACGGAAATCGTAACCTATAAAAAAGATAAAGACAATGGAGTTATCAACTTTATAAACGTTTATAACGACCAGCGCATTAAAGTTACGTATACGGGGGGAAAACCGTATGTAATTTATCTGGATGACCTGTCAAAGAAAGCAATTGTTAAAACGAACGAACTTGCAATCGTATTGAGCGATATAACCCGTCTGGGGCAGGAGAAGAAAGTTGCAGAAGGAAAAATAGCCTATCTGAAAAAGAAAATACAAGAAAAAGGAGAGCAATAAGCTCTCCTTTTTCTTGTATTAAGTAACTTGTTATTCTCCCAGACGTTCGGCAATAATCCGCACTGCGGTTTCTACCATCTCTGCACACGAATGTTTTCCGGGTTTTACTACCGGATGGCCGGTCGGGGTCAACTCAGGCTCTTTTCCCGTATCCAGCCCCAATAATTCCCGACAAACAATTGAGCCATGCTTTTCTTTGAAGGTACTCCCCATTTCGCGCACTAAAGCATAATTACTCATCTTGGAGGCTTTATCTTTAGGATCTGTTACCGGGATTTCAAGGCCGGCTACCAAAGCCATCCCTGTTACCGCGCCACACACTTCACGCATGCGGCCGACACCACCGCCCAGAGGAGCGGAAATTGTTGCGGCCAACTGATCAGTCATCCCATATTTATCTGCAAAAGCCATATATACCGACTGACTACAATTATATCCTTGTGCAAAAAGATTTTTTGCTTTTTCTATTCGTTCGTCTACCGTCATTTTTATTCAGATTAAAAATTACCCGGCAAATATAACTGTTTCCATTTAGAAATCAGTCGACTCTTCACCGGCCGCACTGAGTTCTAATATCTCGGTCGTGATCATTTGCTGCCGCTGCCTATTCAGAGCCAAAGATAATTCATCTGATAATTTCGAAGCATTTTCCGAAGCAAGTTGCATAGCAACTGTCCGAGCCCCCTGTTCGGAAGAGAAAGAATCCAGTAATACGGCGAATATATCCGACCGCAATACTTTGGGTAACAAACGGCCGATCAGTTCCGGTGCCTTGGGTTCCAGAATATATAAATGAAGATACGATTCTTGCTTTTTCTTCATTTTTTCAAATTCTAACGGAAGATAATCCCGGATAGTCAATTCATGCACCATCGGGTTTTTATAATGGAAATAAATCAGGACAACTTTGTCGGTTTGGCGCCGTAAGTACAAATCCATCAGGTGATCTGCCAATTCGCGCGCATCCCCGTAATGAGGCGCTACGATCAGGCGGGCCCACTCCTCTGTTTTTCCCTTAAACTTCATATTTTTGACAGCGACAGATACTTTTTTCCCAACTGTTATCAGACGGATATCCGTACCGCTGTATTTCTTCATTTCCCGCCTTAAAGAATCAATTATAATCGTATTAAAAGCCCCGCAAAAGCCGGAATTCGAAGAGAATGCTACTAATGTAACCTGTTTTACGCTTCGTTTGCGGATAAAAGGGGTGTCGTATTCTTGATTGCTGCTCAGAAAATCATCCAGAATCGTTTGTAACATCTTTTGATAAGGCACAAAATTCTCGGCGGCACGAGCCGCTTTTTTCAGTTTGGCAGAAGCAACCATCTGCATCGCCGTAGTAATTTTTCCGGCCGACCGGACGGATCCGAGCCGCTGTTTCAGTTCTCTGATTCCTGCCATATCTTTATGCTTTATGATACGATTCGCCCACCTCTTTTGCAACGCGAATCAGAATAGCTTTCATCTCATCTGTAAGAATCCCTTTTTTCAATGGCTCTAACACATCATCTTTATGCTTTAAGATTAATAAGTCGAGATAACGCTTTTCAAAATCCTGTACATCCGAAAGAGGCACATCCTTTAATAAGTCATTTGCTCCGGCAAACAAGATCGCTATCTCATTCTCTACCGGCATTGTCTGGTATTGCGACTGGATTAACAGGCGTGTATTTCGTTTTCCTTTTTCAAGCGTACGAACGGTTACCGCATCCAGATCAGACCCGAACTTTGTAAATGCTTCCAGCTCGTGATACTGTGCCAGTTCTATTTTTAAGGTTCCGGCAACCTGTTTCATTGATTTTATCTGAGCATTTCCTCCCACACGGGAAACCGACAATCCCACATCCACCGCCGGACGGATACCGGCATTGAATAATCCCAGATCCAGAAATATCTGTCCGTCGGTAATAGAGATCACGTTGGTCGGGATATAAGCCGACACGTCACCTGCCTGCGTTTCAATAATCGGGAGAGCAGTGAGCGATCCGCCGCCTTTCACAACCGGGCGGATCGAATCGGGTAAATCATTCATTTGAGAAGCCATCTGATCATTCGAAATGATGCGGCCGGCCCGTTCCAATAAACGGGAATGCAGATAGAAAATATCACCCGGATAAGCCTCTCGTCCGGACGGACGCCGCAATATCAGGGATATCTCGCGATATGCGACAGCCTGTTTCGACAAATCATCATATATAATAAGAGCGTCGCGCCCCGTATCTCTGAAATACTCACCGATGGCGACTCCTGCAAAAGGAGCATAATACCGCATGGCTGCCGTATCCGCCGCACCGGCACAAACAATAACCGTATACGGCAGCGCCCCGCGCTCCCGCAATAATTCAACCAAATTCGCGACAGAAGATTCTTTCTGCCCGATGGCCACATAAATACAATATACCGGCTTATCACGCCATACACGCAGTTGGTTTAGAATAGCGGTAATAGCTAT
Organism: Bacteroidales bacterium; assembly: GCA_036649595.1. Taxonomy (GTDB): domain Bacteria; phylum Bacteroidota; class Bacteroidia; order Bacteroidales; family JAUNSR01; genus JAUNSR01. Next base: position 1,791 of record JAVWBH010000221.1, on the reverse strand, counting down.
TGATGTTTTTCCGGTCTGTCGATCGCCTACAATCAGCTCGCGCTGCCCTTTTCCGATGGGCACCATGGCGTCTATAGATTTCAATCCTGTTTGTAAAGGCTCATTAACCGGCTGCCGGAAAATCACCCCCGGAGCTTTCCGTTCAAGCGGCATACGATACATGGTACCGGTAGGGTTTCCTCTGCCATCCATCGGTTCGCCCAACGGATTGATAACACGTCCCAACAAACAGTCGCCTGCTTCTATCGATACAATCTGATGAGTCCGTCTGACAATATCGCCTTCTTTGATGCGGTTCGTAGGGCCAAAAAGAACGGCTCCTACATTATCTTGCTCGAGGTTCATTACCACCGCCTTGTCACCATTTTCAAATTCCAACAACTCCTGTGCTCCCACTTCCGATAATCCGAAAATACGCACAACGCCGTCACTGACCTGGAGCACCACGCCGGTCTCTTCATATTTTGCTTTAATATCAAGTCCTTCCATCTCCATACGGAGCAGATCTGACACTTCGCTGACATTGATTCCACTCATTATAATAGATTCATTTTGATATATTCCAATTCTCTCTTTACAGAAGCATTAATACGCAAATCTTCCACCTGTAAAACGAAACCGCCTATCAGGTCGGGATTATATAATCGGTTAAACTCAACTTTCTTTTCTCCGACCGCCTTTTGCACTAATCCTTCCAGCTGTTCGGACAAACTCTTTCCGACTTTGCCGACCGTAATCAAATCAGCTCGCACAATTCCGTTCTTTTCATTCCACAGCTCCACATATGCGCGTGCGATCCGGCCTAATAGCGATAAACGGTTATGACGAGCTACCAAGTCAAAAAAACGGGTCACCACATCCTCCTTCTCTATACCGGAGCCTTTTCTGAGTAGCTGTATTTTTTTCGACAAATCAATAACCGGCGATTCAAGGGCTTTCCTCAATTCGGGCACCTCCCGCCAGCTGACTGACAATATCTTCATTTCGCGAAGCGCGTTGCGGGTTTGCTTTTTTTCTACGGCAAACTCATAAAGGGCCAGGGCATATCTTTTAGCAAGCAAACTTCGATCCATCAGCATTTAGTTTTTAATCAACAATTCGTCGAGCATCTTCTCGATCAGCTGTTCACGTGTTTTCTTATTCTCCAGATCTTGTCTTAAAATTTTTTCAGACATCTTTACAGACAATTCCACCACTTCTTTCCGAATCTCAGTCATTGCATCCAGCCGGGCCATTGCGATTGCCTGGCTAGTCTGCTCCATAATCAATTGTTTTTCATGAGCCGCTTCCTGACGCGCTTCTTCCAACAGTTTACTTTTTAACTGTTCGGTTTCATTGAGAATCCGGATTTGCTCAGAATGCGCCTGCTCTAAAATTTCTTTCTCCTTCTTCTCTGCATCCTGCAACCGACGGGCAGCTTCTTTTGCATCTTCCACCCCTTTTGCGATAAATTCAGAACGTAGTTCCACAGCACGCAGAATGGAAGGCCACACAAATTTCCCCAATAGTATGACTACGATTAGGAAAGCAAGAAACATCCATAGAATTAATCCGGGTTCGGGCGTAAACAATGACATCTTGATTCTTTTTTATAAGAAAATAGCTAATAAACAAACAATTACAGCAAACAATGCAACACCTTCCACAAGGGCCGCAATCACGATCATGTTATTACGGATCTCATTTGCCGATTCCGGCTGACGGGCTATCGCCTCCATTGCCGATCCGCCAATCCGTCCAATACCTATGCCGGCACCGATAGCGGCCAGCCCTGCTCCAATACAAGCCCCC
>JAVWBH010000220.1:0-5143 GCA_036649595.1 Bacteroidales bacterium | reverse complement strand
GTATGGATTACGCATATCGGAGGATATCCCGGAAAATATGCGCCGGAAATTGCCGCAGATATTTTCCGCCATCCGCCTAAATTATTCATTTCGGGCCATTCGCATATATTGAAAGTCCTTTATGACAAGAAATTACAATGCCTGCATCTGAATCCGGGAGCTGCCGGCAAACAAGGATTCCATAAAACACGAACACTGATGCGTTTTATTCTCGACCAAGGGGATATACGCGATCTGGAAGTGATCGAATTAGCCGAACAATAAGATTTTTTCAATCCATTTATTCATATCAATCACATTATGACGTCTATTTTTAAAAAGTTTTCAAGAGCCTTCTGGACTGCCAACACAGTAGAGTTGTTAGAACGAATGGCTTATTACACGGTCTTCATCGTTATCACCCTTTACCTATCGAGAGTAATGGGCTTTTCTGACCTTGAAGCCGGTGTTATCTCCGGACTTTTCTCAGGAGCACTTTATTTGCTGCCTACGTTCGCCGGAGCTTATGCCGATAAAATCGGATTTCGTAAATCCATGCTCGTTGCCTTTAGTTTATTGAGCATTGGTTATTTCGGACTCGGTTTTTTACCAACTATGCTGGAGTCGGCAGGTTTAGTTCATTACGGAATGGAAACTACCTTTACCGGATTACGTGAAAGCAACATGCGTTATGCCATTGTACCGGTCATGCTGGTCATTATTATCGGAGGAGCATTCATCAAATCAATCATTAGTGGTACGGTAGCAAAAGAAACAACAGCCGAAACTCGCGCAAGAGGTTTCTCTCTCTTTTATATGATGGTCAACATCGGTAGCTTTACCGGAAAAACAGTTGTAGAACCCGTACGCCGCGCCTTAGGCAGTGAAGGGCTTGTGTACCTGAATTACTTTTCGGCTTCAGTTACATTTTTGGCTTTGTTAATCGTTTTCTTCATGTACAAAACAACCCATACTGCCGGACAAGGCAAGAGTTTCCGCGAAATCGGAATGGGATTATGGAAGGTGATTACAAACTCAAAACTGATCATTCTTACATTAATTACCAGCGGATTCTGGATGGTATACATGCAGCTTTACGCTACAATGCCGAAATATGTTATCCGTATGGCCGGCGAAGATTCAACACCGGCGTGGTATGCAAATGTAAATCCATTAATTGTCGTATTGTTGGTGAATTTTGTCACAACCTTAATGAGAAAGCGTACTGCTGTTACTTCGATGGCGGTCGGTATGTTATTGATGCCGGTATCAGCCATAATCATGGCTTTCGGTAATATGATCAACGGCGATATTTTCGGAATGAATCCGATCGCATTCATGATGGTCGTGGGTATCGGTGTACAGGCATTGGCCGAAACGTTTATTTCCCCTCGTTATCTGGAATATTTCTCTATGCAGGCACCTAAAGGAGATGAAGGGATGTATCTTGGATTCAGTCATATCAATTCATTCATTGCCTCGATTCTGGGATTCGGATTATCCGGTTACCTGTTAGGTAAATATTGCCCGGATCCGTCTTTATTCCCATCGCATGAAGCATGGCAGAGTGCAGCGGTAAACGCACATTACATCTGGTTCTATTTTGCCGGAATCGGATTAATATCGGCTATCGCCCTATTTATTTTTGGATATGCCACCCGAGAAAAAAAATAATACTTCTCTGAACGAATAGAGGGTATGCCCAAACGAAGTGAACCCCGGAAGTTTTTTGTCGAACTTTCGGGGTTCATTTCATTTCGGCACGCCTCCGTTTTTTGCACAACCGCTATTTTAAAACAATCCTTTATACTTTCAGACGTATAACGAACAGACTCCCTTTTCCTAATTCACTCTCTACGAAAAGGGTTCCGTTGTGAGCTTCTACAAAATCTTTTGAAATAGAAAGGCCCAACCCTGTTCCCTGTACTTTCGTGCCGGGCACACGGAAATAATGATCAAAAATACTTTTGTGATAACGCGGCGCAATACCTTTACCAAAATCCTGCACAAACATTTCAATATACGATCCTTCCTGACGCGCGCCAATTATAACCCTGCTGTTTTCGGGAGAGTAGCGAATTGCATTGCTTAATAAATTGGTCAATACCCAGGCTATTTTTTCACTGTCGACAAACAGTTTCCCTATTTTCTCTTCCGGATATGCTACTTCAATCTGAATATTAAACTTATCTGCCTGAACCTTATTCGTCTTAATCGCATATTCTATCAACTCGATTGGTTTGGTTATCTTAGGCATCAATAATAGTTTTCCGGCTTCCACCTGCGTCATATTCAAAAGCTCGCCCGTAATACTCAACAAGCGCTCGCTGCTATCTTTTATTCCCTGAAGCAATTCTTCCTGCTCCGGATTCAGAAATCCGACCTGTTTATTCTGCAATAACTGCTGACTCATCAAAATAGCAGAAATCGGCGTTTTAAGTTCATGCGAAATTGTAGATATAAAAGTAGTCTTGGCTGAATCCAGTTCCTTAAATTCAGTAATATTTTTGAGCAAGATAACGTGCCCTACTTTTACTTGTTCTGTCTCACCGGTTTCCATCATACTGATCGGAATATAGTTTGCCTGAAAATAACTTTCTTTATTATCGGCATAAATCTTCAACGGTTCCTTTTTTTCTGCCAGAGGGGCATCCAGTTCCCGGATCAATTTACGAAACAGATCATTGGTGAGTGAAATATCCAACGCCTTTTTATGAATAACCTTCTCTCGTGTCATATTCAGGATGGTCAGCGCCTCATCATTGATAAAAAGTACCTCTTTTTCATTATTCATCCCGATAATCGGCTCATTGATACTATTTATTATCGCCTCCATATAATTTCTTGAAGCGAGTATATCAGCAAGCGTACTCGCCTTATATTCACTTAGTTTCTCGGCCATTCGGTTAAAACAGTCTGCCACATCAGAAAACTCCTGCATCTTTCCCAAATTGAGCCGTTTCTCATAATTCTGGTTTGCAATCTCCCGAATCCCTTTTGTCAACTCCCGTATCGGTTCGTTTATGGAAGCGGGCATCCGTAGCAAGATAACCAGCCCTGTGATAATACACAGGATACCGATAACGGATATCCATAATAAGGCGCGCTGCAACCCGGGGCCGGCTGCCGGACTATCCGGGTCTGTTGCTGTCAGAATTTGAAGATTGACGATTGACAGTACTACCAGCAAAATAATCATAGAAACCAATAGTCCTATCGCTAATGTCAGTTTTGTCTTTATATTCATGTATCTGTCTGTTTATTCCAATGTTATAAATATTTATCTTTTAACAAAGATAATAGAAGGAATCTAAAATCCGAGGCGATCATTCAATTCCCGCACCATAATGTAAATCAGGGAGAATAATCAGATCGACATTCAATTTTGACAAATTCTCCAAAAATTTCCGGTATTGGATAACATGAAAAAACACTCCCGGAAATTTAAACGCTGGCTTGCCCATGCAAACCGTCGTTATATGTTGCCGGCGGCACACCTCGACGATACTCTCCAAAATATTTGCAGACTGAACCTGAATCACATTTCCGCCTAATTCTGTTACCAGCTTAAAATGATTCAGCAGGTGTCTTTGATTAGCCAGGTTTATATGATCGCCCGATTCACGAGATGTTTGCACATACAATGCAGAGAAAGACGTATTGTAATGCGCAGCCAATCGGGAAGCCTTACGGATAATTTGCCGGGGGGTATGATTATTACTACTTATACAGGCTAAGAAACGTTCATGCCGAACAGCCGAATTCGAAAATACCAGCTCATTCTCAACTTTCTTTCCTACCCGCAGGGCTACCTCTTTAAGCGCCAGCTCCCGTAACTGCAGGATATTTTCTGTTTTAAAGAAATTATTCAGCGCCGTTACGATCTTCTCCGGATGATAAATCTTGCCGGCTTTCAACCGGTTAATCAACTCATCTGCCGTCAGGTCTATATTAACCACCTCGTCTGCTTCCTGAAGTAAACTATCAGGAATCCTTTCTTTCACCTCTATCCCGGCTATCCCCTTCACTTCTTCATTCAAACTTTCAATATGCTGGATATTTACGGCCGATATCACATTTATCCCGGCTTCTAATATCTGTAATACATCCTGCCAGCGTTTCTCGTTTTTACATCCCTCCACATTGGTATGCGCCAACTCGTCAATCACCACGACTTCGGGATGAATACGAAGAATAGCGTCCAGGTCCATCTCTTCGAGTTCCTTTCCTTTATAAAAGATTTTTTTTCGTTCGATAACCGGCAACCCGGCCAATTTCTGCTCCGTGCCGATCCGGCCGTGCGTTTCGATATAACCAATTTGCACATCGATCCCATCCGACAATAATTCATGAGCATCTTTAAGCATCCGGTAACTTTTTCCGACCCCGGCAATCATTCCGATATAGATCTTAAATTTGCCTCTGCGCGATCTTTTGATCAGATCTAAAAAATGCTGAACACTCTCTTCTTTATTCATTTGAGTTGATTTCTTTTTTATTCCCCCTTAATTTACAACGTCTCCTTTTTATTTTTTCAAAGTTGCTTCCTGCAGGGCAATATTCAACTTCAACACATTAATTTTTTCCGGGCCGAATAATCCGAGTAAAGGCTTCTCAATCTGACTATCTACAATTACTCGTACCGCCTCTTTAGAAATACCCCGTGCCGCGGCAACCCGTTGAATCTGAGCAAAAGCACAAGCGGGAGTAATATGCGGATCAAGACCGGAACCGCTCGCCGTAACCATCTCTGCGGGCACTTCTTCTTTTTGCAAATAAGGATGCGCATGTAAAAATGCTTCGATACGGATTTTCACCTCTTCAATATATTCGGGATTTGTTGCGCCTTTATTACTTCCCCCCGAATTTGCAGCGTCATGCCCATTACCGGCACAAGAGGGGCGTCCCCAGAAGTAGATATCGTCAGAAAAACGCTGACCGACATTTTCGACGCCTACAATCCGGTTTTGAGAGGTCACTACCGATGCGTTTCCATGGCCCGGAGCTGCAATCCGGGCAAATATCCATAATACGCCAACATAAAAGATTCCGAAAAAGACACAGAAGATCAATGTCAGGCGTAAAGAGCTTATAATATTTTTCATTGTTCTCATTTTTATATCATTTAATTTCAAAAAAATAATCCGACCAGCATATCTATTAA
>JAVWBH010000219.1:0-5162 GCA_036649595.1 Bacteroidales bacterium | reverse complement strand
ATAATTTATATTTTGGTTATCAATTCCGGCTGTCTTTGTTAAAAGGACAGCCGGTTTTTTTGTTTACCGGACTCATTACTCTATATTCGCATCTTACTATTTTAAACACACGCAAATGAGAAACACGCCTTTATGGAGTTTACTGCCCGCAGTTACCCTGATAACTGCTTGCGGTACGAACACAACCAAACCTCAAACTGACGAAAAAGAGCAACAACCCAACATCGTATTTATTTACTCAGACGACCTCGGCATCGGCGATTTAAGCTGCTACGGAGCAACCCGGATTCAAACTCCTCATATCGACAACCTGGCTGCCCGGGGAGCACGTTTTACAAATGCTTATGCCACCTCGGCTACCAGCACCCCCTCGCGCTTCGGAATGCTTACAGGCATGTATCCGTGGCGTCAGAAAAATACGGGGATCGCACCCGGAAACTCAGAGTTGATTATTGATACTGCTCAGGTTACAATGGCGGATATGCTAAAAAAGGCCGGTTATGCAACCGGCGTAGTGGGAAAATGGCATCTGGGACTGGGCGCGGCCGGAGGCACGAATTTTAATACGACTATTTCGCCTAATACTCAGGATATCGGTTTTGATTATGAATTCATTATTCCGGCTACAGTAGATCGGGTACCTTGTGTATTTGTGGAAAACGGAAAAGTAGTAAATCTGGATCCGAACGATCCGATCTATGTAGATTATAATAAAAAAGTGGGAGATTGGCCTACGGGACAAGAGAATCCGGAACTAGCCCGGCTAAAACCAAGCCAGGGCCATAATAATACGATTATCAACGGGATTCCCCGTATCGGCTATATGACTGGCGGAAAATCGGCACTATGGGTAGATGAAGATATCGCCGATACCATTACGGCAAAAGCGAAGAATTTCATTACCCGGCATCAGAATGAACCGTTCTTCTTATATATGGGTACACAGGATGTACATGTACCGCGCGTACCGCATGCCCGGTTTAAAGGAAAAAGCGGAATGGGCGACCGCGGAGATGTTATCTTGCAGTTAGACTGGACGATTGGCGAGATGATGCGCCACCTCGATTCATTGCATCTGGCGGATAACACCATCTTTATTTTCACCAGTGACAACGGGCCGGTAATTGATGACGGATATCAGGACCAGGCACGCGAGTTACTGAACGGACATACTCCGATGGGGATTTATCGCGGAGGTAAGTATAGTTTATATGAAGCCGGCACACGCGTACCGTTTATCGTACGCTGGCCGAAAAGATTGAAACCGAATATTAACCCGTCTTTATTCTCTCAAATCGACGTATATGCATCGATGGCAGGATTATTAAATCAGTCGCTGACGCCGGGAAGCGCACCCGACAGCCGGGACAGGAAAGAGGTACTGTTAAACGGTAAGGTTGAAAACCGCGAGTTTATCATACAGCAAAACCTGCATAATGTATTATCGGTTATTCAGGGAGAGTGGAAATACCTCGAACCGAGCGATCGCGACAGGCTGGAATTCTGGACAAAAACAGAACTCGGACATAACCCGAAAGGAGAATTGTATCACCTGACTTCCGATCCGTACGAAAAAGAGAATCGAATCAGCGATTATCCCGACAAAGCGAAAGCACTGGCCGATCTATTAATGGCTGTAAAAACGACTAATGCCAACTGATAAGGATAAAAAGAAAACCCGCTTACACGAAATAACTCGTAAGCGGGTTTTTTTATAATGTATGAGGATTACTTCTCACGCATGAAGATATTGATCGGCGTACCTGAGAAATCCCAGTTTGCACGAATCTTGTTCTCAAGGAAACGTTTGTACGGATCTTTCACCCATTGAGGCAAGTTACAGAAGAAGATAAATGTTGGTACAAATGAGTCTTTCAACTGAGTAACATATTTAATCTTCACGTATTTGCCTTTGTGTGCCGGTGGCGGATAACGCTCGATAAGCGACAGCATATATTCATTAAGCTTGGCTGTCGGAATAGTGCGCTTCCGGTTTTCGTATACCTGAGCTGCTGTTTCAAGAACTTTAAAAATACGTTGTTTTGTCAGAACCGAAGTAAAGATGATCGGGAAATCTGTAAATGGAGCGAAACGCTCGTAGATTGCATTTTCGAGTTCTTTAATTGCGGCTGTCGACTTATCTTGAACCAAATCCCATTTGTTGATACATACCACTAATCCTTTTTTATTACGCTGGATCAGCTGATAGATATTCAAATCCTGAGCTTCAATACCACGTGTGGCATCAACCATCAGGATACATACGTCCGAATTTTCAATGGCACGAACAGAGCGAAGTACAGAATAATATTCAACATCTTCGTTTACTTTTCCTTTTTTACGGATACCGGCGGTATCGACAAGGTAAAAATCAAATCCGAATTTGTTGTATTTCGAATAGATAGAGTCACGTGTAGTACCGGCAACATCTGTTACAATGTAACGCTCTTCGCCGATAAAAGCATTGATAATAGATGATTTTCCTGCATTCGGACGACCAACTACGGCGAAACGCGGAAGATCTTCGATAACCTCCGGCTCTTCGTCTTTTGTAAATTTAGAGATGATGACATCCAAAAGGTCACCCGTTCCCGATCCGCTTACAGCAGATACCGGAATCGGATCGCCAAGTCCGAAAGCATAAAATTCGGCTGCAGAATAATGCAGGTCAAAATTATCTGCTTTATTTGCGATCAGAATAACGGGCTTCTTAGAGCGGCGCAATACTTTTGCCACTTCATCATCTAGGTCTGTGGTGCCGTTCATTACGTCCACTACAAAAAGGATTACATCCGCTTCTTCCATCGCGATGGATACCTGTTTGTTGATCTCTTCCTCAAACACGTCGTCTGAGTTAGTAACCCAACCACCGGTATCGATCAGAGAAAATTCTCTTTTTCCCCATTCAACTTTTCCATACTGACGGTCGCGGGTGGTACCTGCTATGTCATTGACAATAGCAGCACGGGTTTCGGTCAGACGGTTGAACAATGTAGATTTACCTACATTAGGGCGTCCTACGATTGCTACGATATTTCCCATAAATTGTATACTGTTCTTTTATTGGTTACGACTATCACAGTCGTTGCTGTTATTAATTAATTAGTCCTGGGTATAACCAAAGCTTTTGAGCTTATTTTCGCGGCTACGCCAGTCTTTTTCCACTTTCACATGGAGTTCAAGGAATACTTTTTTCTGGAAGAAGGTCTCAATTTCCTTACGGGCCATGGTACCTACTTTCTTAAGCATACTTCCTTGCTTACCGATAATAATTCCTTTCTGAGAATCGCGTTCAACAAAAATTACGGCATTGATATGAATCAATGTATCAGATTCTTTAAACTGCTCAACAACTACCTCGCAAGAGTACGGAACCTCTTTATCATAGACTTCAAGAATCTTTTCACGGATAATTTCGGTCACGAAGAAACGGGCGGGCTTATCAGTCAGAGCATCTTTTTCAAAAAATGGCGGTGACTCGGGAAGCAAATCCTGAATACGTTTCAACAAGTAATCGAGGTTGAATTTCAGCAGGGCAGAAAGAGGAATAATTTCGGCTTTCGGAAGAATCTCTTTCCATTGGGCTACCAAATCTTCAAGTTTCTTCTGGTCGGTCAGATCGACCTTATTGATAACAAGAATAATCGGGGCTGACTGAGCGTTTACCTTATCGATAAACTTCTGGTTTTTGGTTGGAGTTTCTACCGTATCTGTTACATACAGAAGCACATCTGCATCTTGCAAAGCCGACTGAGAAAAAGCAAGCATGGATTGCTGTAATTTATAGTTCGGCTCAAGAACTCCGGGGGTATCCGAATAAACGATCTGCATATCTTCGGTATTGACAATACCCATGATACGATGACGGGTAGTCTGCGCTTTGGATGTGATAATTGAAATACGCTCTCCTACCAAAGAGTTCATCAATGTGGATTTTCCAACGTTCGGATTTCCAACGATATTTACAAAACCGGCTTTATGCATATACAAAATGGCTATTACTCTAATGAATTACAAAGATATACAAAAAAACGCATCCCCGCGGGGATACGTTTATGTATAAAGGAATATTTAATCTTAATTATTTCCCGTCATAGGCCCATTTCAGATAAATGGCTCCCCAGGTAAATCCGGCACCGAATGCGGCAAGGATAATATTATCACCTTTTTTCAATTGAGTTTCCCATTCAGCAAGTGCCAACGGTATAGACGAAGAGCTGGTATTACCATAACGCTGAATGTTGACCATCACTTTCGAAGAGTCAATACCCATACGCTGGGCAGCAGCATCAATGATACGCTGGTTAGCCTGGTGAGGAACAAACCAGTTGACATCATTGAATGAAAGATTATTTTTTTCCATAATCTGAGCAGATGCTTCAGACATATAAGAAACGGCATATTTAAATACAACGCGCCCTTCCTGATAAATACAGTGTTCTTTGCGATCCACCGTTTCATAAGTAGGTACATTTACAGATCCGCCGGCTTTCATCATCAAATGATTTTTTCCAACACCGTCTGTATGCAACAATGCGTCCATCACACCCAGTTCTTCTTCTGAAGGTTCGATCATTACGGCCGCTCCGCCATCTCCGAAAATAGGGCAGGTAGCGCGATCAGTATAATCAACCATTGAAGACATCTTTTCGGCCGTTACCACGATTACTTTCTTATACATTCCGCTTTGAACAAAAGCTGCTGCCGTTTGCAAGGCAAACAAAAAGCCGGAACAAGCGGCCTGAATATCATAAGAAAATGCTTTTTTAATTCCACATCTCTCAGAAATAATAGAAGCGGTAGAAGGGAAACGGTAATCGGGTGTTGATGTAGAACAGATAACCAGCTCGATTTCATCTGGTTGAATACCCGTTTTTTTCAGTAGCTCGGCTACGGCAGGAGCCCCTAAGTCGGAAGCGCCGGTACCTTCACCTTTAAGAATATGACGCTCTTTAGTCCCGATGCGGGTACTAATCCATTCATCTGTAGTATCGACCATGGTCGACAACTCTTCATTATTTAGAATATAATCCGGAACATACGATGCTATTCCTGTAATTATAGCGTTTGTCTTTTTCATAAGCGATAATGGCATTCTAAAAGTAAGAATAAAAAAATTGCCCTAAAGATAAACATTAGGGCTTAATTTTTTATTCAAATGT
>JAVWBH010000218.1:0-5167 GCA_036649595.1 Bacteroidales bacterium | reverse complement strand
TATCTGTCAGGTGGTTGAAAATCAGGCCATAGATATTGTTGTTACGGCTATGGTCGGTTATTCTGGTTTAAAACCGACAATACATGCGATCCGGGCTAATAAAACGATTGCTTTGGCTAATAAAGAAACATTGGTTGTAGCCGGCGAATTGATTAAAGATCTGTGTCAGACACATAAGGTTTCGATATTGCCGGTCGATTCGGAGCATTCCGCTATTTTCCAGTGTTTAGTCGGCGAAGATTTTAATCCGGTAGAGAAACTCATATTAACTGCTTCCGGCGGACCGTTCAGAAATTTTACAACAGAAATGCTGCAAACAGTTTCTGCCCGTGAAGCACTCAAACACCCGAATTGGGATATGGGAGCCAAAATTACAATTGACTCGGCATCTTTAATGAATAAAGGTTTTGAAGTTATTGAAGCCAAGTGGCTTTTTGATGCAGCGCCCGAACAAATAGAAGTAGTAGTACATCCGCAGTCAATTATTCATTCGATGGTTCAGTTTAAAGATGGAGCCGTAAAAGCTCAGTTAGGAATGCCTGATATGAAAGTTCCGATTGCATATGCCCTGTCTTTTCCGGAAAGAATGGAAAGCAATATAAATCCCCGACTGGATTGGCGAAGTTATTCAACCCTGACATTTGAAGAACCGGATTACGCTAAGTTCCCTAATTTACAATTGGCATTTGACGCAATGATAGCAGGAGGTAATCGTCCTTGTGTTTTAAATGCTGCAAATGAAGTAGTGGTGGAGGCTTTCCTTCAGAATCGTTGCGGATTTATTCAAATGTCGCAGATTATTGAAAAATGTCTTGAACAAGTGGAGCATATCAACGTTCCTTCTTTCGAGGATTATGTAATTACAGATGAGATTGCACGTAAATATGCAGCCTCTCTGCTTTTGAAATGATAAAATTAGCTTTTCATTTCCATTTTTAAATTGCTTCGAATCAAAAAGTGAGTAATTTCGCGGAGGTTCAAACAAAATAATCAATTTTATAAATATAAATAACATCTATCTGAATGGAGGTTTTTTTAGTAAAGGCATTACAATTAGTATTGGCATTGTCCATCCTTGTGGTTATTCATGAATTCGGTCATTTTATATTTGCCCGGATTTTTAAAGTGCGTGTAGAGAAGTTCTACCTGTTTTTTAATCCATGGTTTTCATTGTTTAAATTTAAACCTAAAAACAGTGATACGGAATATGGCATCGGATGGTTGCCTTTAGGTGGGTATGTAAAGATTGCCGGAATGATCGATGAGTCGATGGATAAGGAGCAAATGTCTCAACCGGCTCAGCCATGGGAGTTTCGTTCGAAGCCGGCCTTTGCACGTTTGATGATTATGATCGGAGGGGTTTTATTTAACTTCCTGTTAGCTGTTATTATTTATTCTGCCGTAGCATTCCATTGGGGCGAAACGTATTTGCCTCTTAGAAATGTAAAGGCCGGAATGGAGTTTTCAGAAGTAGGATTAAATGCCGGATTTGAAAACGGAGATATTATATTGGCGGCCGATGGGCAGCCCATGGAAACTCTGGATATCCAAAAGATCGGAGAGGCTAAGACTGTAACCGTACTTCGTAATGGATCCGAGGTTGTTCTTCAGATGCCTAAAGATCTTATGCAGCAGGTTATTGCGGCTAATACTTGGTTTGCTCAAGAGCGCGTTCCTTTCATTGTTAATAGCATTTTTAAAGGAGATAATGCGGAAAAAGCCGGATTGTTGCCAAATGACAGTATTGTTGCAATAGCACAGACACCGACTCCTTCATTTTTTGAAGCAGGGAAAGTTTTGATGAATCATAAAAATCAAACTGTTGATTTTACATTGTATCGTAACCATGCGAAAATGAATGTTCCTGTTGCGGTAAATGAAAACGGGATGATTGGTATTGGCGTAAAAAGCAGTGGGCAGTTATATGATCTGGTGCAAAAGAAATATACCTTATTAGAAGCGATACCGGCTGGTATATCGAAAGGGGTAGATCGTTTAACCGGATATGTAAGTTCTTTGAAATATGTTTTTACAAAGGAGGGAGCACAGAGTGTTGGCGGATTTGTTGCGATAGGTAATATTTTTCCGTCTATCTGGAATTGGCGTGCTTTTTGGGAATTAACGGCATTTCTGTCGATTATGCTCGGGTTTATGAATATTCTTCCTATCCCGGCTTTGGATGGCGGCCATGTATTATTCCTTTTGTTTGAGGTTATTACCCGCCGTAAACCCAATGAGAAATTTATGGAATATGCTCAGTTAACCGGAATGGCATTGCTATTCGGTCTGTTGATTTTTGCAAATGGGAACGACTTGTTTAAGTTTCTCTTTAAATGATGATTATGAGTTATACTAAGATACAATTAAAACCAGGAAAAGAAGAGTCTCTGAAGAGATTCCATCCTTGGATTTTCTCGGGTGCAATTGCCCGTTTTGAAAGTCAGCCAACAGAAGGCGATATTGTAGAGGTGATTGACAGTAAAGGAAACTTTATTGCGATCGGCCATTACCAGATCGGAAGTATTGCAGTTCGTATCCTTACTTTTGAGGAAGAGGCTATTGACGGCGAATTCTGGAAAAAACGCTTGCAGGTGGCTTTTGATTTACGTAAAAGTCTGGGACTTGTTAACGGTGATCAGAATAATACGTATCGTTTGGTACATGGAGAAGGGGATTATCTACCCGGATTAATTGTCGATGTGTATGCGCATACTGCTGTAATGCAGGCTCATGCGCCCGGTATGCATTTTGTTCGTGAAGACTTAGCTAAGGCCTTAGTAGAGGTAGCTGGTGCCGAAATAAAAAATGTTTATTATAAATCAGAAACGACTTTACCGTATAAAGCAGATTTAGGTGCGGAAAATGGATATTTGATTGGAGAGGATACGCAAACTGATATTGCTGTAGAGAATGGTCTTAAGTTTCATGTAGACTGGCTGCGTGGACAGAAAACCGGATTCTTTGTTGATCAGCGCGAGAATCGTTCTCTGCTTGAGCATTATTCAAAAGGACGTTCTGTTTTAAATATGTTCTGTTATACAGGAGGATTTTCTTTCTATGCGATGCGCGGAGATGCCAAACTGGTACATTCTGTTGATAGCTCGGCGAAAGCGATCGATTTGACAAATAAAAATGTTGACTTGAATTTCCCTGGCGACGACCGTCATCAGGCTTTTGCAGAAGATGCGTTTAAGTATCTGGATCGTATGGGCGACCAATATGATTTGATTATATTAGATCCGCCGGCATTCGCCAAACATAAAAACGTATTGCGGAATGCATTGCAGGGATATCGTAAACTGAATGCAAAAGCCTTCGAAAAGATTAAGCCGGGCGGTATTCTTTTTACATTCTCTTGTTCGCAGGTTGTTTCTAAAGAGAATTTCCGTTTAGCGGTCTTTAGTGCGGCTGCTCAGTCTGGTCGTCGTGTTCGTATCATTCATCAGATGACACAACCAGCCGATCACCCGATCAATATCTATCATCCGGAAGGTGAATATCTGAAAGGATTGGTATTATATGTTGAATAAAATCAGAAAATAAATAAAAGCCGTTCATGTAATCGTGGGCGGCTTTTTTATTTTTTTGAAATTTGAGTATTCTACACAATTTTTCTTGAACTTAAT
Source organism: Bacteroidales bacterium (assembly GCA_036649595.1). Taxonomy (GTDB): domain Bacteria; phylum Bacteroidota; class Bacteroidia; order Bacteroidales; family JAUNSR01; genus JAUNSR01. The sequence goes on along the minus strand of JAVWBH010000218.1, from coordinate 1,541 downwards.
GATGTGAACGTTGTTTTACAGAAAGAGGAATAAAAAGCTTTTAAACTGAATATTTTAAAGCCTGTGTGGTATGAATATGAATATAAACAATTCGCAAGTCAAAACTCGTAAAGAGCATGACTTTTTGGGGGAAAAAGAGATCCCCGATCAGTATTATTTCGGAGTGCAAACCCTTAGAGCACTTGAGAACTTCAACATTAGTAATATCCCCCTTAGTTTTTTTCATGAGTTGATTCAAGGTCTGGCTATGGTCAAAGAGGCTGCAGCAATGGCTAATCGTGATTTGGGAGATTTAAGTCAGGAAAAGGCAAATGCGATTATTGAAGCATGTAAAGAGGTTAGAGCCGGGAAATTTAATGACCAGTTTGTTGTTGATATGGTACAAGGCGGTGCCGGAACATCAACTAATATGAATGCAAATGAGGTTATTGCCAATCGCGCGCTTGAAATCTTAGGACATCCCAAAGGTGATTACCAATATTTACATCCGAATGATGATGTAAACATGTCGCAGTCTACCAATGATGTGTATCCGACAGCAGTCAAACTGGCATTGCTTTTAAGTAACCGGAAATTGATAAGTACTTTGAATTATTTGATCGAAGCATTCCGGGCTAAAGGCGTACAATTTGCAAATGTAATCAAAATGGGGCGCACTCAATTGCAAGATGCCGTTCCTATGACTCTGGGGCAGGAGTTTGATGCATATGCAACTAACCTCTCAGAAGAGATTCCGCGTCTTGAACAGAATGTAAATTTGTTCTTAGAGGTCAATATGGGCGCTACTGCAATTGGTACAGGTATTACCGCAAATCCGGAATACTCAGCTTTATGTATCAAATATCTGTCAGAAGTATCTCAGATGCCTGTTATTGCGGCTACAGACTTTATTGAAGCTACAAATGACACAGGTGCATTTGTCATGTATTCATCTGCCGTAAAACGGTTGGCTGTAAAACTGTCTAAGATTTGTAATGATCTCCGGTTATTATCAAGCGGACCACGTACCGGATTGAATGAAATCAATCTGCCTCCAATGCAGCCGGGCTCAAGTATTATGCCGGGTAAGGTGAATCCTGTTATTCCGGAAGTTGTTAATCAGGTCGCTTTTAAAGTGATAGGTAACGATCTTACTGTTACATTTGCAGCAGAAGCCGGACAATTGGAGTTAAATGTAATGGAGCCAATTATTGTATTCTCGATGTTTGAATCAATCGAGATGATGACAAAAGCTATGACAACATTGCGCGATAAATGCATTATCGGTATTACCGCAAATGAAGAACATTGCCGTAACTTGGTTTATAATAGTATTGGTATCGTTACAGCTTTGCTGCCATTCTTAGGTTATGAAACTTGTTCGAAACTGGCCCGAAAGGCAATGGAAACGGGTAAGGGTATTTATGAACTGATTCTTGAGGAAAAATTAATGACAAAACAGGAATTAGATGAGATGCTTAAACCTGAAAAAATGATTCGTCCGAACAGAGTCCATCATGAGAAATAAATCATGTTATATTGATTAAAGAATAAATGAGGAT
>JAVWBH010000217.1:0-5169 GCA_036649595.1 Bacteroidales bacterium | reverse complement strand
AATATTCGCCCATTGTGTTATATGCAGCACCTGTTTCTTTAGCATCATCTATTCCTGATTGAACATCTTCTGGGGCAGGGTTCCAATCAGTAGCTTTGCTTCCTTTTTCCAGCTTAAACCATGCAACATCAATCCAGTCATTATCTCGCCAATCACCATTCTGATCATTTGCACAGATAATGCGAGCAAAGTGATCTATTGCTGCTGTGTAATTCTCTGTAAGATTAAATTGGAAAGAATATACACTCCATGATGTACTGATATTTATATTGCGTCCTGCAATAGCGCTTTGACCGCCATCCGTTGCTATTTCCAACAACCTGACAAAAGATCTGGAGCCCCTTACTCTAATAGACAGTGTGTAAGTACCCTTTTCTAATTTTTGTACAGGATATTTAAGCTTAAGATATGCCCACTGCTCATAGCCTACTGAAGCTATAGTTTTACAAACAATATACCCATCAAAGTGATCAACTGAAGAAAATCCGGCTCCAGTAATATTTGAAGTATCCTTAAAATTGCCGGAATATCTCAATAAATTTCTTCCGCCAATCTGTAGATTTTCTACCGCCGAGTCATCGGTGTATTTAGTCGCTTTTATCCAATCCGATGCCGTATAATTACCGTTAAGACGTTCAACCACACACTTCATAAGTTCACCGCCAGATGTAACCCACAGGTCACCTGTGTTATAAGGAGTATATGGTGTAACAATAAACGTTCTTCTCTTACTATCTGCCGTATCTTTTGCCTGCCCTGCTATCTGCAATGCTTTCTCCGTAGCCGTATCGGCAATAACTACCCAACCGTAAGTACTTCCATTATTAGACCAGCGCCACGATTTACCCGTAGATAAATTCGTATAAGTATCATTCAGATGAGATTCTTTCTGTATCGTAGTTACCCACCCGTTTGCAGGAGCATTAGTAAGAGTCGGATCCTGTTGAAAAAAGAATGATTCAAGCTGTCCATCTATCTGAGCCTGCATAGCAAGCATCTCTTGTGTATAGGTATTGTCAATAAAATTCTGTAAAGCAAGATTTTCAGCAGCCGTTTTGTCGTCTACATAATCTTTTGTGTTCTGCTCAGAATCAGCAATCGCAGGAGCAAGCTGCGCCAACGTTCCGTCAAAATAAAAATTACGAAGCAAACCGGAATATCCCGAAAAATCAGTGCCGTTAATCGACATACCTGACATATTACCTATATGTGCCTTAATCATATCGGCAGAAATATCCCATGTATCCACACCTGCCATAAAACGCAGGTACTCTCTTGTTTGTACGGCGGAAGCTTGCCGGGATGTAATCGTAAAATTACCATATGCCACAAAGTGCATAAATGCTTGCGGATGCACGGTTGTTCCCGGTTTAAGCTGATAGATAAACCCGGCGTGATCCATTCCAGAAAGCACTTCTACGACTTTGAAAAACGATGTTTGGAAACCGGTTCCTGTATTAAAAATACCTTTACAGATGTCTTCGGCCGCTATGGTTGCCGATTCACCCTTTTCTAATTTAAGATAAACGATAGAATCTACTATATTCACTTCCTCGATAATACCGCCTCCAGGAGCCGACCATTGTTCACCCGCAATCACGGATACACGGTTATATCTCAGTTCGGGGACATTAAGAAATTCACGCAAAGTCAGTGACTTCAGTTCCGCGTTCGCCTGATTATCAATTATGCCTCCAATAAAACCTGGCACGAAGTCAGAGCCAATGGTCAATGATTTAAACCGGGCATTCCCGTCGCCATCCACAGACGCTGTTATTTCAAACCCGGATTCCGATATTTTCTTCCGTAAAGTAAACTCCCCTCCCAGAGTTAGGCCTCCTTGCGCCACCTGCATCTCGACTTTTTCCAGATCGAAATAGCGGTCGAGCCGGATGTTTTGCGCAAGCGATTCCAGAAACGAATCGGTTATGCTTCCGCCCAAAAACGAACCAATATCCACTTTCTGACCGTGCGAATCAAGAATTAATATCCCCTTCAGCACAGCAACTCCCGCTTCTACATTCCACTGAAAATAAAATTGACCGTTCGGATCTCCAAATTGAAAGCTGTCGCAATCCCAGTCGATAAATGAATTTCCAGATGCAGATGTCATCCGTCCTATGATCTTCTCACCACGTACCGACTCGTTGCCGAAATACGGGCTGCGCAATCCACGTGGAATCAGATCTTCACTTCCGGACACCTCCGACGCAGTAAGTTCGCCAACCTTAAACAGATAGCATTCATTGTCAGTTATATACGCCTGATCTGGTTGTTTAGTCTTTTCCGTAACGTACATCTCGATGCGCGCCTCCTTTCCGGAAGCGATCGGTGCAGCCACATAGATGTGATAAAGTGAATTGTATGCCAGTGTCTTTTCTGGGCGCGAAGCCATATTCCAGGAACGTTCCTTCCCGTCGATATAGTAATGCGTAAAGCGCGCATCCGAATCAGCCGACACCAGAAATCCATTTGGCAATCCCCTGAAATTGATATGTAGGGTAATACCGGTAAGTAGAAACTGAGTCTGATTGAGCGAGTCGGGACGGGTATTAAGCATTTCGTTGGACATAATTAATCTTGTTTACAACGAATTTACATCACGACATCGATCGGTGAAATGACAAAAAGGCGCAACATCCGGTGAGCATAAAATCACCGTTGCCGCGCCTTTTCGAAAGCGAGTTTAAATAGTTATATTCTTCCGTTATTGATTAATAATTGTCGTCGTCATTGTATTCCTGTGCCATCTCTTCCTCCAGCTTTTCTTGCTCTACGGAGAAATTCCACAATAACGAAAGTACTTCATCCTGTTCCTGCTCCGTTCCTTTGTCGTTTGGGTCTAGCCAGTTGATCTTACAAATCTGGTTCCGGAACTGATCATAATCCGACCAGAAAAATTCGCTTTTGCTTGGTATCACGACGAAACATCGCGGGAAACCCAGGTGAAGCAGTCCGATCTGTTCGGGATGATCGATCATGTTGTCGCAATACCAGCATCCGGCGTATTTCGGATCGGTTGTTTTTTTGTTTTGCATAATGTATTTTATTTTTTTACTGCCATACAGATTAAAATCTGTGATATTTCTCAGTGTTCATAGGAGATATGTGATATTTCTCAGAAGCCATAGCGCGTTTTCACAAATCAATGCGCTTCAGTTCCTCGAACGGTTGATTCATATAGTCCGCTCCATAGCGGCGAATCATCGCTTGCCGGGCCCACTCTATCGCTCCTTCAGGTGTTTCAGAATGTATCGGGCGCGTATCGTAAGCATCCGGATGCTTGAATATAGGATCCGCGCCAAATATGATTTTGCCTTTGTTGCTATCTGTCGACCATATAGCCCCGTTAAATTTCCAAAGGAAACGTAAAAACTTTTCACCACCCCGGAAATCAATAAACAACGCCTTTAGGTATTGCGAATCACCTTCCAGATCGATCGGTTCCGGAATAACTTCACGACCAATTCCGGAGGCAATCACGTGAAATGCCCGCACCAGAATTATATCCGGATTCTCAGCCATCCATTTCAGTTGGCCTGTAGTACATACATATTCCCCATTAAACGTTACGACTCCGTTCTCTTCACGTGTTGTGATTCCGCCTTTTGGCGACTTGTATTCAATCATCTTCCTGTTATTTTTTTGTCCGGCGAATTATAGAAGGGTTTCGCCGGATTAACCCTGGTATTTCAAAATTAAAAATACGATTTATACATAATTCAAATTATCTGATATTTTACAGATACCATAGGTATTATTCCGCTTCATGCAGCTCGCGCCGATGTTCATCGGCAGCCCCAAACACATCAATTTGGCGCCCCTTCAGCATCGGGTAGGTGACGAACGTCTTAAAGAGGTTGATCCCACCGGCGACCGATCGCAGCCCCATTGCCACGCCGTCGTGACCAGAGCCGAACACTTCGGTAATTCCTTCACCCGGCTCTCGGAAGGTGTACGCGTAATTGTAATTCTCGCGGAAATAATATTCTATTGCAGCCGCTCCAGAAGCCAGGTGGGGCGCAAACCGTTCGCGGTATCGTCTGAAGAAATGCGATGTGTAAATATTTACCTCCCTGATGCCGTCGGTAAACGTCGGCATCAGGGCATGCAACCCGCACGGCGTATCGACCAGGCACACGAATACGGCCAGTGATTCGCCCGCGTCGCGGCGGCTGCGCGCCATCAGGAAGAGCGCCCACCGGTTGCGTCGACGCGTAGTGTGGTATATCGGATTTACATAGAGCGGAAAGCGAGAGGTTTTCAATACCAGGCGCCGAAATGCCCGATCCTTGCCGTCGCATACGCGCAGCATCTCTTTTAAATCGTCGTCGAGCTCCGAAAGTATTTCCGTCGCGGTCATAGTAAGAACAATCATAAAGTGGTGATATTTTTGAGAGCCCATAGAGCGGGCCGTATAACAGTGATATTTTTGAGAGGATATAGGAGGCGGGCGGCGCTATTGGTGCCGGAGATTCTGTAGGTTTGCGGGCCGGCTGAATCGGTTCGGAGGCTCGGGCCTGAATAATATCCAAGAGCGTGTGCGCGATTGGTTCGGACGCCATAGCAGCTGCCTCGATTTGTTCCGCCTCCAGGATCATCCGCTCTATTTCGGCAGCAAAACAAGCCATCCCCGACGAAATAAAAACTTCCTTCACCCCATCGAACAATAGCGAATAATCGCGCGAGGCGTGGCGGCGCGTTACCTTTTTGCGCCACGATTTAAAACCGTATAATGCGCAAAGGTAATCGACGCGCTTCGAAATATGTGATATCTTTGAGGCTCCATAGGAAGGAGACTGAGCTACCGGTTCAGGGATTGCAGCGGCGGCTCGGATTGGTTCAATGGCCGGCCTCTGAATAGGTACCGGATAAATATAAAGATCGTCGCCGTCCGTTTTTTTCGGCATTACAATAACATTGCTAAATAGATCCGAACCGATTGTTATCGCGCTGGTCACAGAATGCAGCGTAAAACATCCGGATGCTCCCGCCAAAACACCTAAAAACAATTCAATCGGAACTGCCACGCGGAACCCGTAAAATGCAGGTCGGTGAATGTTTACGCGAATCTCGCGCGATTCGTTTTCGTCTGTTACCTGGATAACCATAAGGTCCGGATTCCGTTCGCAGTCATACGACAAAATAACATTTATAAAATCTTTTTTC
>JAVWBH010000216.1:0-5170 GCA_036649595.1 Bacteroidales bacterium | reverse complement strand
CTTGCGTGAATATAAAGCCAACGGCGATGTATTAAGTCACCGTGTAGGTATTTACCCCCGGATGGTTCACTTTCCGGCCTATGATAATTAATCATTTTATTTTGAGATCTGTCTCTTAAACTATTCACAAATGAGATTTTTCTTATTCCTCCTGCTGTTGCTCAGTGTAACGTTTTCGGCATCTGCCCTCGAAAGAGACTCTTTGTTTGAACAGGTACTCGATACAGTATTGGTTCAGGCAAAGCATATCAAAAGGCAACAAGATGTAAATATTGCTACACGCACCAGTAACATTAATCAGGACTTACTGATTGAGAACCAAACCAGATCATTAAGCGAAGTTTTGTCTCAAAACTCGGTAGTATACATTAAAAGTCTGGGGCAAGGGGCATTTGCCACCTGTTCTTTCAGAGGAACATCGGCCGCTCATACACAGGTTACATGGAATGGTATTCTTATCAATCCGCCTATGTCGAGCACATTCGACTTTTCTCAAATCCCGGCTTTTTTTACAGATAACATTGACCTGTATCATGGCAACAGCAGTCTGAAAAACGGCACCGGAGGATTAGGCGGAAGTATAAATATTTCGAATACAGCAAACTGGCACGACCCTTCTATGGGTCGCGCCTTTTTTGAAACAGCATCAAATAAAACCTATACAGGAGCTGCCATGATTCGCCTGAAAAATGAAAAGGTGCTTTATCAGGGACGTTTCTTCTATCAGCAATCCGAAAATAATTACCGATACCTGAATAAGGTACTTCAGAAAGACCCTTTCTATGAACGCAGGAAAGAGTCTGCCTATAACCAGGGAGGTATCATGCAGGAATTATATTATCGCATTAACGACAACCAGACCCTTACCGGAAATGTATGGTATCAGTTCGGCGAACGGGATTTACCACAACCGATCATTGTAAATGTCACACAGCATGAAAAACAAAAAGAAGATAACGTAAAAGCTTTTTTAGGATATGATTTAAAAAAAGGAAGGCATGCCCTTTCTGTAAAAACAGCCTACCTGCTCAACTCCTTAGTCTGGGATAAATGGTATGACAACGAAGCCTTTTCGGGAAGCCATGCCCTCAATCAGTCGCAAACATTTCAGGTAAAAGCAGATTATGTATATACTCCCTCTTCGGAGCTAAGGTTCAACATGCAGGGTGCCTATACCTATGATTTTGTAAATGCGACGGATTATTCATTGAAGGGTATCGACAGAAATGTTTTTTCATTGCAAGGAAACTTCTTATGGAATTTAAATTCCGTCGTGGCCCTGCAAGGTCAGATTATGGGTGAGTTGAATGACCACAAGTTCGCACCTACTTTCTCTACGGCATTCTTAGCCAGGATCATACCCGATATACTAACGGCCAAAGCGAATATCTCCTATAATTATAAGTTTCCGGGGATGAATGATTTATATTGGAAACCGGGGGGAAATATCAACCTGAAGCCTGAAAAAGGATTTTCTTATGATGCAACCCTTTCATTTACAAGCCGGCCGAATCAGAGCTTTGAAATAAATGCCACGGCAAGTTATTACCTGATGAATATTGATAACTGGATTATGTGGCTTCCGACGAGTAATTGGTTTTGGGAACCGCGTAATGTACAGAATGTTCTTTCTCACGGCCTCGAATTGCACATCGGCGGAAAATACCGGATTCGAAAGTTCCTTTTAGAAAGTGCGTTTAATTATACTTATTCACCCTCTGTCAACCGCGAAAGGAATTTCGAAGAAGATAATACTTATCGCAAACAATTACCTTACGTCCCGTTACACAAAGGTAACATTCGGGTAGCCGCCCATTATAAAGGGCTCTTCTGTAGTTACCAGATCTACCATACCGGAATACGCTATACATCGGCCGACGAATCATATAAAACAAATGCCTATACGGTTCATGATATCGAGGCCGGATATCGGATAAAATTAAAAAAACATTATAGCATAACTCCGAAGCTATCGGTGAGCAACCTGTTTAATGCCTATTATGAGTCGACTGAATATTATCCGATGCCATTACGTTATATTGCTGCATCGGTTACATTTAACTTATAACAATTGCTGTCAGATCTATTAAAGCCCTCTTAAAACAGGGCTTTTTTTATGCATGCCTCAATCTTATTTAATATTAATTTAAAATACTAATGATTTTTTAAAACAAAAACAATAATTCGTTTGTTACCCCTACATATATCACATTGATGCCTCTTTTCTGAATAAACATAATTATAAACACACTACATATCAGAGCCATGAAAAATTAACATCTAAAACCAAAAAATCCATGAAACACGTTCCCAGAAAAGAATATTCGATTTCGCCAAGAAACCGGATTATTATCCTTTTATGCTTATTTCTGCAATTTCCGCTTTTTGCCCGGGAGTTCTCAATCCGGGGGGTTGTAACCGACAATTACGGGGAACCACTGACAGGGGTCAACGTAATGATCAAAGACACAAAAACAGGAGTAATAACTGACATTAACGGGGAATATACTATTTCTGCGGCCAAAGGTCAGAAACTTGTTTTTTCATTTATCGGGATGAAAAACCAGGAGGTATTAATTAATGATCAGACATTAATCAATGTAACATTATTAGAAAATACCGAAATGCTGGACGATGTCGTCGTTGTTGGCTATGGTACGCAAAAGAAAGTTTCCGTTGTGGGGTCGATCACAACGGTAGACAATAAGTTACTTAAAGCCATCCCTTCACGTAGTGTAAGTAATGCCTTGGCCGGACAAATGGCCGGAGTAATTGCCGTTCAACGATCTGGAGAACCGGGATATGACAATTCTAATTTCTGGATTCGCGGGATCTCAACTTTTGGGGGAGCTCGTTCACCTCTCGTATTAATTGATGGGGTTGAACGGGATATTAATAACATAGACTCGGAGGAAATCGAAAGTTTTTCTATCCTGAAAGATGCATCCGCAACCGCTATCTATGGCGTGCGGGGAGCTAACGGGATAATCGTAATTACAACAAGAAAGGGAAAAGAGGGTCCTCCGAAAATATCTGTCAGGTATGAATATAGCCTCTCCCAGCCTACCAAACTACCCCGCTTTCTGGGATCTGCCGATTACCTCGACATTATGAATGAATCACTCCGTGAATCCGGTTTACCGGAAAATTACTCGTCAGAAATTATTGACAGATACCGAAATAATGAAGATGCAGATCTCTACCCGAATGTAAACTGGATTGATGCCATCACTGACAATTACGCATCCAACCAACGAGTAAATATCAATATTAATGGAGGTAGTAAATTTTTGCGCTATAGCCTGGTAGGGTCTGTATTCGATGAAAGAGGCATTCTCTCTACCGACCCACGGCAAGATTGGAATTCGCGGCTCTCTATTACCAGATATAATGTACGAAGTAATGTCGATGTTGATTTAACAAAAACAACACTACTCAATATGAACATAGGCGGATATCTGCAAGAAGGCAATCGACCGCCACAGAATATTGACGATCTGTTCAAACTGGCTTTTGAAACGCCCCCTTATGTTCATCCGACCCGCTACTCTTCGGGCGAAATTCCACGGGTACGAGAACGGGGTAATCCCTGGTCACGGGCTACACAACATGGATTCGAACGCAATTACAGTAGTTCCATTCAATCGCAGGCATCCATAGAACAATCTCTTAACTTCATTACGAAAGGGCTAAAAGCAAAAATCATCTTCGCATTCGATGCTTATAACGACGGATGGGTAAAACGGGACAAAAACCCGAAAACCTATATGCCTGCCACCAAACGGAATGATGACGGGACGCTGGACTTGAGTTTAATGGATGTCGGCGACGAATACCTGAAGCATGGAAGCGGAGGCAGCTTCGGATCTAAATCAACTTATCTGGAAGCCAATATGACCTGGGCTCGCGATTTCGGGTCAAATCATGTGGATGCCCTTTTCCTTTACAATCAACGCCATCGTGACTGGGGCGATAAATGGCCCAGCCGTAATCAGGGATTTGCCGGCCGCCTCTCATACGGGTACGGTGGAAAATATCTTGGTGAATTCAATTTCGGATATAACGGCTCAGAGAATTTCCAGAAAGGGAAACGATATGGATTTTTTCCATCCGTCGCATTGGGGTATTTAATTTCAGAAGAGTCTTTTTTTCATCCCCTTTACCGCATTATCAACAAACTAAAAATACGCGGCTCGTATGGGTTGGTGGGAAACGATCAAATTGACGGGCGCCGTTTCCCATATATCACGACAATTCTCGAAGCAGGCGGTTATGTTTATGGTTATGAAGGAAATCATGGATACAGGGGCTGGCGTGAAGGCGAAATCGGAAACAACAACCTTACTTGGGAAACTGTAAAAAAAGGCAATTTAGGTATTGAGATTGGTGTCCTGAATGCTTTAAATATTCAATTCGACGTATTTCTTGAACGCAGAGAAAATATCTTCATGGAGAGAAATACCATTCCCGGATCACTTGGATTAAATAAGAATCCATGGGTCAATTACGGAATTGTAGAAAATCAAGGGCTGGATGCATCTTTGGAATTCAATAAAAGTATAAACAAAAACCTCGATCTGAGTCTGCGCGGAAATATCACTTATGCACATAGTAATGTTATTGAAAAGGACGTTCCGCCATCTCTGATAGGTACCCATCGCGTCCCGACCGGTAAACCGGTCAATCAAATTTGGGGACTGGAGGACCTTGGGCTTTTTACAGAGGATGATTTTGAAGATATTCAGGCAGGAAAACTAAAACCAGAGATACCAGAACACACTTTCGGACCAGTTCGGCCAGGCGATATTCGCTACAAAGACATTGATAATAACCACATTGTTAATGAGGCTGACAGAAACGCTATCGGCGGATCCTGGGATCCGGAAATCGTATACGGATTCGGAGCCAATATTCGTTACAAACAATTCGACTTCGGCTGTTTTTTTCAGGGAGTAGGCAGAACCTGGCAGATCCTGGGACGCGATATAATGCCAGGAGCCGGCCAAGGCGGATTATATAATATCTATGACAATGCCTTTGATCACTGGACACAAGACAATCCCCGGCAAGATGCATTCTATCCGCGCCTTTATTGGGGACAGAATGCTAATAATAACCAGGAATCTTCATTCTGGCTTCATAATTTCAGTTTTATCCGTCTAAAAAATAT
>JAVWBH010000215.1:0-5237 GCA_036649595.1 Bacteroidales bacterium | reverse complement strand
AAAAGTATATTGTTCATGCCCGAAACGGAGCCGGCATTACGATCAGTTTCGGACGTCAAGTTGAAGTACCCGTTCTGAATGCCCTTCGCGTACAGCGTATTTATTAATATTCTTATTCTCGAAATATGAAAATACAAAATCTGATTCTATTCTTAAGCTTTCCGCTTTGGTTGTGTGGACAGTCGCCCAAAGTAGGCAAGACACCTCAACTGGAAGTAATGGCCCGCAAATGGGTTAAGAATAAGCCAAACCAGCCCTGGCAGTCTTTCCCGACTATCATCGTAGATAGCTTAAAAGGGTACTCCGGGTCTGCTTCGAACGCTGTTAATGTATACGGTAGTTCTTTGGAACAACGCGATGAAGCATCCGGGTTTTTCCGAACCCAAAAAATCGGAGGCCGTTGGTGGATGGTTGATCCGCAGGGATATATCCATTATCACCGGGCTGTAAACAGCTTTCGGGAAGGAACTTCTGAAAATCAGAAAGAACATTTCCGGCGGAATTTCCGTACTCAAGATGAATGGGTTGCGACTTCTGCCCGTTTGTTCCGGTCGCTTGGTTTTTATAGTACTGGATCTTGGTCGAACGATCAGATGATACGTAAGCACAATTTAGAATCGTCGGAGAAACTGAGTTATGCGACGAATCTCAACTTTATGAGCTCGTATGGTAAAAAACGAGGAGGTACTTATCAATTACCCGGAAATACAGGTTATCCAAATCAATGCATTTTTGTTTTTGACCCTGAATTCGAGACTTTCTGCGACGAACATGCCCGGAAGAATTTATCCGAAAAAAACGATCCAAATCTGATTGGCTATTTCTCGGATAATGAATTACCGTTCGGGCTTAAAAATCTAGAAGGATATCTAACCCTTCAGAATCCGAATGATCCGGGACGTTGTGCTGCGGAGAGCTGGCTTCAGCAAAAAGGCCTTTCTAAAGATCAGATAACGGATACGGAAAGAGCTGAGTTTGCAGGTATAGTGGCTGCTAAATATTATTCGACGATTGCGGCTGCACTTAAGAAACATGATCCGAATCATCTTTATTTAGGAAGTCGTTTGCATGGGGCTGCCAAATTTATCAAACCAATAATAGAAGCTGCTGGAAAATATTGTGATATCATCTCGATCAATTATTATGGCGTATGGACTCCCGGTGAGGAATCTCTGGCCAATTGGGCTGCATGGGGCGACAAACCCTTTTGGATAACAGAATTCTATACCAAAGCAATGGATTCGGGACTGGCCAATACCACTGGAGCCGGATTTACGGTAGAGACACAGCGTGACAGGGGTTTTGCCTATCAAAATTTCTGTTTAGCACTTCTCCGGTCACGGAATTGCGTTGGTTGGGACTGGTTCCGCTATCAGGATAATGATCCAACCGGTAAAGGCGCTGATCCTTCCAACTTGGACTCCAATAAAGGACTGATCAATTCAGAATATGAGCCTTATGAGGCCCTTACAGTGCAGATGCGACAACTCAATACTCAGATATACGATTTGATTAAATACTTTGATGCAAATGATAAAGGAGGCAAAAATGATGAATAAAATTATTGCGAGTGTAGTCATGCTTTCTTTCTGTGTGGATATGTCTGCTCAGACGGTAAGTTATCAGACGCGTCCCTCCAGCGGATCGGGTTCGTGGACCAATCGGAGTGCCAAGTTGATTGATATCCAGCCCGGATACACTCCCGATGTAGAAGCTGCCGGACAATTTACCCGTTTTGGTAGTCACAAAACAATTCAGGGTACGAAAACAGGTTTTTTTCATACACAGAAAATCGACGGGCGTTGGTGGATTATAGATCCGGATGGTTACGGTGGATTCAATATTGCAATGAATTCGATGAATGGAGTTACGACTACCAGTCAAGTACAAGAGGCCTATGATCGACTGTGGGAGTTAGGCTATAACGGAATCGGGAATTTTCTGAATAATGAAAATCATGCACGTGATTTCTATAATGGTGTAGAAGGCAATGAGAATAAGCAGTTTTCTTATACCCGCCGGATTAATTTTTATAGTAATTACAGTAATCGCCGAAAAACATATTACCCCAGTACCCCTGCAGTAGCGACAGCTTCTGCCACCAAATATAATTATGTGTTTGCACTCGACCCGATGTTCCCACAATATTGTGCAGAGCTGGTGAAGAGTCAGGCTATTGAGCGATTCATAAATGAGCCCAATTTATTAGGCTATTTTCTTGATAACGAATTAAATTTTAATCAAGATCTGCTTCGGAATTTCTTACGAGATATGCCAACTGACGATCCAGCCTATAAATCGGCCCTTGAGTTTATCGAAAAAAAAGGAATCTCGCTCACTACGGCACAAAGTGGAGGTGCTTCAGAAAGTGCTAAACAAGAGTTTGCTACCCTTGTTGCGGAACGCTATTATCATGTAACTGATAGTATCTTGGATATTTATGCTCCGAATCATATGAATTTAGGAAGCCGATTGCATGGTCGCCCCCGAGATATTGAAGGTGTTGTAAAAGCCGCCGGAAAATATTGCGATATCGTATCGGTAAACTTCTATGATAAATATTCGCCCAAAGAGCAAATTACGTCAGCCTCATATTGGAAGAAATGGATTGATACCCCTTGTTTGGCTACGGAATTTTATACCAAAGGGCTGGATGCTACAGATGCCGGGTTTGTAAATGGATTTTCAGGAGCGGGATGGGTGGTTAAAACTCAGCAAGAAAGAGGGTATTTCTATCAAAATACAGGCATTGAATTGCTCCAGTCCGGATTTTTTGTTGGATGGCATTACTTCAAGCATATGGATGATAAAGATTCGAACAAAGGGATTATGAACACAGCCAAGGTAGAGTATACGGATTTGACGAAGCAAATGAAACTGCTTAATGATAACCGATATACGTATGTCGATTTTTATGATGGGCGCATTATATCTCTCGAAAAGGCTACCAAAGAAAATCCATTTGTGGTAAATGTGATTGCAGGCGAACTTTTTATCTCTGGTGTAGAGATTCCGGTGTCTATCTCCCTTTTCGATACTACCGGCCTCTGTCTGAGACAGCTTGAGTTCTCCGAAAATGGTAGTTTTCCACTGGAGCGGAAAGGTGTTTACCTAGTACATATCCGGGATGCAATTAATTCATTTACTACAAAGGTGTTGTGGTAAATACTAAATAATAGGTCAAACTAAAAACACAATGTCATGAAAAAATTTACTTTGATTACTCTTTTTTCTTTATCTGTAGTTTCTCTTTTCTCACAGCAAACGTTGGTTAAAATTGATGGAGACGACGTAGTACCTACTTCCGGACAATGTTTCCCTTCTGTTTTTTCTACTGACAATAGTCAGGTTTATTTGTGTGTAACGGATGATGTGTCATATTGGTATGAGCCCAATACAGGAGCGAACCGAACAGTGTCGTCCTCATCTTTGGCGGGGAAAAGAGGGAAACTGATCCGTAGTCAATATCTTTCCGGTACGGCATTCTGGTATATGGGGAATGTTTCAACAATAGGATATAAAGATCTGTCTATTTCAGCATGGCACTCGGGCGCTGTTTCAGGATCGTCAAACTACGAGCCGGCAAGAAACTGGATTCTTGAATATTGTATCGGAAATGCTTTGTTGCTTGAAGATGCAGCTGTTTGGCATGAGGCTATGACGTATTCGATAAGTGAAAATATCTGGACTGAAACCGCTTTTTCTCTTCCAGCAGAATGTGCGAATCAACCGGCAATCTCTTTCCGTTGGAAAAATAACGGAGATAAGGTAGGTATCCGGGGTGGAGCATCAAATACCAACGGATGGAGCTGGATCGACGAAATTGAGGTGAAGGGTACAACAGATGGAAATAGTCTGAATAAGACGCAGCTGGATGTGAAATTAGAGGTGAGAGATAATAAATTAATTATTTCCGGTATAGATGGCCGATTTGAAATCCTGAATCTGAATGGTGCATTGATAACTTCGGACATTGTAAAAAACATGGCAATCGTAGAGGTAGCCGTATCGGGAATTTATCTGGTAAAAGTTGAAAGCAACGAAGGGGTTGCCGTAAAGAAAATATCCTTTAAATAATTGTCTCTGAGGGAGGAGGTGTTTCGAGAGAAACCCTTCTTTTTTGAAAAATAAATATCCCATTCCTCAACTAAAGTTGCTCCCTATAAATGGCGCATTTGTACCTTGATGTTAAAAATAGATTATATACAAATGAAAAATAAGATCACCTTTATTCTTTTCTTTTTGTCGATGGCAATTGTACTTGGAGCCCAAACGCAAAAAGTGCTCATTCCTACAGAGGATACATACATCTACAAGTCAGAGATCCGTGGCATGGAACCCGTACTTTGTACGTATCATTCAACTGCGGGTACGCAATATCGACGCCAGTCTTTTATGAAGTTTGATATATCCGCCTTGTCCCCTAATATTGAAATGGTTACGTTTCGTATATATGGAGAGGCGATGCATCCGAATACAAACCTCAAATTTCATACTTTCCGGCTTACTCCGGTAGAAAAAACCAATTGGGCGGAAGATGATATTTCGTTTGAAGATTATCTGGTTAAATTCGGAACGATGAATGATCTGGTGTTAGCCGAACTCAAGGTGGCTGATGGAACACTGGCACAATATCATGAGTTCTCATCCACCTCTTTGACACAGATGGTAAAAGATTCAATTCAGTCGGGAGCTCAGTTTATTGCGTTGCGCTTGCGGGAGGCAACCGTGCTGAAAGATGCGTCTACGAGTGCAGCGGTCGTGTGTGAGTTTCATTCGAAAGAAAATGCAAGCCAGAATGTTCCGCAGTTGATAGTCGAAGAGCAGGATGTAACACCGATGCATCTTGCTTGGTTGAAACTAAATGCCCAGCCTGTCGAAGATTTTACACCTACTACGTATCGGTATGTTGTAAACCTGCCTTGGGATGCGGTGACAGCGCCTATCGTATCTGCTCAGGCGGTGCAGGAAAATGCCTCTATTGAAATTACCCAGGCAACTGTGCTTAACGGTCCGTTGAATGAGCGGACGGCCCGTGTTACCGTGACAAACGGCAACAAGACGCTGACTTATTCAGTCGTTTTTCAATTGCTTCCGCCTCCAACAGAGACGCGTTTAGCTGCGGTTCTAGTGGATGGTGAAGAGTTGGAGTTTTTTACAAATGAACGTTCGGAACAGCTTATAAATCTTCCTTATTCGGCTGTTCAAATCCCTCGGGTAGAAGCTCAGACTCTTGA
>JAVWBH010000214.1:0-5253 GCA_036649595.1 Bacteroidales bacterium | reverse complement strand
ATGATTTGGACGAAGTGTGCCGTAACCGGGAAGGAAAAAATATCGCTGATCTTTTGGCTGCAAAAGAATATAAGGCCGTTGTGCGTAACTTGTTAGATGCAACCGGCCTGAATTATGGATCTCTGCCTAAAGGAATGTTGAAATTCCATGCTTATCCGAATGAGGTGCGTACCGCTATGGAAGAACATATGGTAGAGGGCGCCTTGTATGCTGCAAACGGAGAAGGAAACGTCAACTTGCATTTTACCGTTTCTCCCGAACACAAGGCTTTATTTGAAGCCGTTGCAAAAGAAAGAAGCGAGGTCTACGAAAAACGATATGGCGTAAAATATCAGATCACATTCTCCGTACAAAAGAGTTCTACCGATACCGTAGCCGCCGATAATGCAAACAATCCTTTTCGTGATCACGGGAAACTGTTGTTCCGGCCGGGTGGTCACGGCGCATTAATTGAAAATCTCAACGAGATGGATGCCGATGTTGTTTTTATAAAGAATATCGACAATGTCGTACCCGATCGTCTGAAAGATACAACCGTAAAACAGAAACAGATTCTGGGGGGTGTATTGGTCACATTGCAGCAACAAATTTTCGCATACCTGGATTTGCTTGAAAGTGGTAAATATACACATGAGCAGTTAACCGAGATGGCTCATTTCCTGCAGTCCGAACTGTATGTAAACCATCCTGCGGATCAGGCATCCGATGATGCCGGGCTGGCTTCGTATCTGATGGCAAAATTCCGCCGTCCGCTGAGAGTATGCGGCATGGTAAAAAACTCCGGCGAACCGGGTGGCGGTCCGTTTTTAGTATATAATACCGACGGTACCTATTCGTTACAGATTTTAGAAAGCTCTCAGATTAATATGGAAGATCCTGCCGCAAAAACACTGTTCTCGCAGTCTACCCATTTCAATCCGGTAGATTTGGTTTGTGCGGTAAGAGATAAAGAGGATAAGCCGTACGATTTGCTCCGTTATGTAGATCCGCAAACCGGATTTATCTCCCTCAAGTCTAAAAACGGACAAGACCTGAAAGCCCTCGAACTTCCCGGTTTATGGAACGGAGCCATGTCTGACTGGAATACCGTATTTGTAGAAGTTCCGATCGAAACATTCAATCCGGTGAAAACCGTGAATGATCTCTTGCGGGATCAGCATCAGTCTTAATTTGTTACCTCTTCATTCAAATAGTTCCGGCCAAAACAGAAGCGTTAAAATGTTCTGTTTTGGCCGGAATCCTTTTTATATACTGTATTTTTGCATAATATAAATTAATAAAGGAGAAAGCAATGAATGCATTATTATTCGAAGTATGTCAGAATGGCGATTTGGAGAAAGCTCGATTTGCTCTTCATGAAGGAGCTAACCCGAATGTGCGCGATGAAGAAGGCTGGATGCCGATTCATTATGCTGCAGAAAATGGCTTTCATGAACTCATGATTCTTTTACTGGAAGCCGGCGCAGATGTAAATGCGCTCAATGCGGCGGGATTTACCCCATTCCAGATATTAATGATTTGTGAGCATTACTCTCCGTTGATTATCAGCCACCTGATCAATGCGGGAGCACAGGTAGGTACCCCTTTACATCAGGCGATCTTATTGAATGATTTGGGAGAGGCAGAAAATTTGCTCCGTGCCCGAAAATACATTGATAGTCCGGATGAAATCGGGAACACCCCTTTGCACCTGGCCGTTGCCGTAAATAACTCGGATCTCATTCAGCCTTTGCTCGAAGCCGGCGCGGTTATCGATGCATTTGATATGTACGAAACCACCCCGTTACAAGAAGCATGTGCGATGGGCCAATTCTACTCCGTAAGCTTATTATTGAATAATGGAGCCGATCCGGAACATCGTGATTATAACGGCCGGACCTCACTAACCTTTGCTGCCGGAAATGCGCATTATGAAGTTACCGATTTGCTTTTAAAAGCCGAAGTCGACGTAAATGCAACAGATCATTTCGGCAATACGGCGCTTCATTACGCCTATGAAAACGAGGAGTTTGAAATAGTGAATCTGTTAAAAGAACATGGTGCCGACGATTCGTTAGTAAATGAAGACGGAAAAACCCCTGTTCAGATGACTCCCGATTATGTGTAAATAATTAGATTCCCACCAAAGGATATAATTCCTCTAAATGAGAGATTTCGTGTAATAGCGGGTTGTTTCGGTCAACCTGCTCTACCTTTTCATGCTCCCATGTGATCTCATAGGGAATATGTACGCCGTTTGCGCCAAGCTCAACCACAGGCAGAATATCCGATTTAAGGCTATTGCCGACCATCATGAATTCTTCCGGATTAATCCCGTGCCGCTCAAAAAGTTTTTTGTAATCGTCCGGCTTCTTATCACTGAGAATCTCTACTTCATCAAAATAAGAAAGGAGGCCGGATGCGTTTAGTTTTCGCTGTTGATCCAGTAAATCTCCTTTTGTGATCACCATCAGATGAAAATGTTCTTTTAACCGCGGCAATACCTTGTCGACCTGATTTATAAGCACTACCGGCTCCTGCAACATCTCTTTTCCGTAAGCAATAATCTGATTGATAACAGACTGAGGTACTTCCTGATTACTTATTTCGAGGGCTGTTTCGGTAAGCGATAATATATATCCCTTTATGCCGTATCCGTAAAGCGGAAGATTTGTTATATGATTTTTAAGAATATTCTGAAGAAGGATCTCTTTGTCCATATACGGACTCAACAATTCACAAACTTTTGCTTCCATTGTGCGGAAAATGGGCTCACAAACCCAAAGTGTATCATCCGCGTCAAAAGCGATAATTTTTATCTGACTCATCTCTTTAATTTTACACCGGCAAAGATAACCGAATTGAAATAACTTCCTTCAGAGATATTTGTTTATAATTTATAGCGTAACTTAAATACAGAAATATATGAATGTCTTATTAACCGGAGTAACAGGGTATATCGGCGGCCGGATGTTACCGGTATTACTGGATGAGGGGCATACGGTTTATGCTTGTGTTCGTGATAAATTACGCTTTCCGCCCCAATATCGGGATCATCCCAATTTGCGGATCGTAGAGGTCGACTTTATGAATCCAGATTTCAGTACGTTACCATCCGATATCGATGCTGCCTATTATCTGATTCATTCGATGACGACTTCGCTGACACACTTTGATGAGGCCGAAGAACGGCAAGCCCGGTCATTTACCGAATATATGAACCATACCCGTGTCCGGCAGGTGATCTATCTCAGTGGAATAACGGCCGGCGAGCATTTGTCGCAACATCTGTCTTCGCGAAAGCGGGTAGGAGAGATTCTGGCCGGCGGTAACTATGCGTTAACCATTTTGCGGGCTGCCATTATTTCGGGGGCCGGAAGTGCCTCCTTCGAAATAATGTACGATCTGGTAGATAAGCTTCCCGTGATGATCGGGCCGGATTCGCTGAATAATGAATGTCAGCCGATCGGTGTTGTCAATGTCGTTTATTATCTGAAAGAAGTTTTGCTTAATGAAGCCACTTTCGGGCAAACGTTTGATATCGGAGGCCCCGAGATTCTTACCTATCGTAAGATGTTGGAGATAATAGCGGAAGTAAGGCATTTGAAAAGACGTATTTATACCGTTAACTGGATATCCGCCCGTTTGGCCGCTCACTGGTTCTATTTTATAACGTCCGCTTCGTACAAGTTAGCCGTCAATTTATCCGACAGTATGAAAAACAATGTCATCTGTCAGGAAAACAGAATCCGGGAGTTAATACCACAACCGTTGCTTACTTTTCGGCAAACGGTAGAAATGGCACTTGAGAAGATAGCTTCCGATAATGTGCTGACCAGCTGGAAAGACTCCTTTAGCAGCAGTGGTCTCAACTATAAACTCTCTCAGCATTGGAAGGTGCCCGAACATGGCGTACAAACCTATGAAGTAAGCCGGGATGTAGCCGTGAGCCGGGACGAAGTTTTACGCCGGATTTGGGAAACCGGAGGTACTCATGGCTGGTGGTATGCCAATTGGCTGTGGAAAGCGCGCGGATTGTTGGATTTGTTTGACAAAGGTGTCGGAATGCGGGGGCGTACCAATAAAGAGGAGCTTTCGCCGGGTGATGCGCTTGATTTCTGGCGCGTATTAATTGCAGACAAGCTGGGCGGCAGATTATTGCTTTATGCTGAAATGGTGATGCCCGGGCAAGGATGGCTTGATTTTCAATTGACAGAGAAGAACGGAAAACTTGTACTGACACAAAAAGCGACCTTTCGGCCGCATGGCTGGAAAGGTCGCTTATATTGGCTTTCGACGATGCCTTTGCATCATTTTATATTTCATGGAATGATCCGCAAACTCACCACTCCGGCTTCACTCGTAAAGTAAATATTTTTGCCGTGTTAGTTTATAAGCCTGTAATTCGGGCTGCCAGGAGTTGCGTATCTCTTTTTCAGAGGCTCCGGTAAGGATCTGTTTTCGTAAAGCATCTGTACCGGCTAATTTATCAAAGAAAGAAGCCCGCGAAATAAATTGATCTTTGTTGGCCGATTTTTGATAGAATCGCATGAAATAATTTAGATCAAATCCTTTTGTAACGGTGTCATTTCTTAAATCGATTCCGAAGCATTGTTTGTCTTTTTGCAGCGGGTTTTTATCTGAGCCCGGTAATGCCGCAGGCGTGAAACTGAATGCTCCGAAACGGCTGTCGGGATACCCGATCACCTGAAAAGGAAAGTGCGTGCCTCTTCCGATACTTACCTGCGTTGCTTCAAATAAGCAGAGCGACGGATACAGGCGAATCGCCTGGTCATTCGGCAGATTGGGCGATGGCTTGACGGGTAATGAATATGGTTGCCCGTGGCGCCAGCCTGCCATCGGAATCACTTGTAAAAAGTTGTCTTTGCCGTTTGTCTTTACCCAGCCTTCTCCCACAATCATTCGCGCCAGTTCGCCGACAGTCAGTCCGTGGAGCAACGGGATGGGCATTGCCCCGACAAATGATTCGAACCCCGGCTTTAACATCGGGCCGTCTACATAATCATTCGGATTGGGGCGGTCGAGCACGATTATCCTTTTATTATGCTCCGCGCAACTCTCCATTGCATACAACATCGTACTGATATAGGTGTAAAAGCGGGCTCCGACATCCTGGATATCGAAAATTAACAGGTCGATATCCTGCAGTTGCCCGGCAGCAGGTTTTTTATTTTTTCCATAGAGCGAAATAATAGGGAGTCCGCTTTTGGTATCGCGTCCGTCTTTTACTGTTTCGCCTGCGTCCGCCTCACC